>WFVQ01000127.1 GCA_015491585.1 Deltaproteobacteria bacterium | reverse complement strand
GATTATATACAATCTTAAAAAATTATCAATTGCAAGAGCTATACTTGACATTCTCTTTGCCGTTCTTAGCTTCTCGTTACAAAATTGTCAAAAATTTGTCACGACAAAAGACAAAAAATTTTCTGCGACAGAGGAGAGTGAAAAGATGCAGTTGGACAAATTCACTATGAAATCACAGGAGGCCCTGCAGGAGGCCCAGCGGCTGGCCCAGTCCAAGGGCCACCAGCAGATAGAGCCGGAGCACCTGCTCCATGTCATGGTATCACAGCCCGATGGGGTGGTGCCCGCGGTGTTAAAGAAAATGGGCGTCGATCCCGGCCTAGTGGCCTCAGACATGGAAGAGGCTCTAAGCAAGGTTCCTCAGGTCAGCGGCGCAGGGGTACAAATATATCTCTCCCAGGCCTTGGGACAGATCCTGGACAAGGCATTCCAGATCGCCTCGGAGATGAAGGACGAGTATGTGAGCCAGGAGCACATCCTCCTGGCCATGCTGGAATTCCCGGAGTCTCAGGCCGCGAAAAGCCTGGCTCAAAGAGGGGTGACCAAGGACTCCTTCCTCAAAACACTGGCGTCGGTGCGGGGGGCACAGCGGATCACCGATCCCAATCCCGAAGACAAGTATCAGGCCCTGGAGAAATACGGACGGGATCTCACCGACCTCGCCAGAAGGGGCAAGCTGGACCCCGTGATTGGCAGGGACGATGAAATACGGCGCGTGATCCAGGTGCTTTCCAGGCGGACCAAGAACAACCCCGTGCTCATCGGCGAACCCGGCGTGGGCAAGACGGCTATAGTGGAGGGCCTCGCCCAGAGGATCGTCTCGGGTGACATACCAGAGACCCTGAGGAACAAGAGGATCGTCACCCTGGACATGGGGGCCCTCATCGCAGGGGCCAAGTACCGCGGAGAGTTCGAGGACCGGCTCAAGGCGGTCCTCAAGGAGGTCTCAGAGAAGGAGGGAGAGATCATCCTGTTCATAGACGAGATCCACACCCTGGTGGGCGCCGGCGCGTCCCAGGGCTCGATGGATGCCTCGAACATGCTCAAGCCGGCGCTGGCGAGGGGCGAACTCCACTGCATAGGCGCCACCACCATAGACGAGTACAGGAAGTACATCGAGAAGGATCCAGCCCTCGAAAGGCGGTTCCAGCCTGTGCTCGTGGAGGAGCCGTCGGTGGAGGACGCCATCGCCATCCTCCGCGGGCTCAAGGAGAAATACGAGGTTCACCACGGCGTGAGGATCAAGGACTCTGCAATTGTGGCCGCGGCCACCCTCTCCCACAGGTACATCTCGGACAGGTTTCTCCCGGACAAGGCCATCGACCTGATAGACGAGGCGGCAGCCAAGCTGCGAATCGAGATCGACAGCCTGCCCTCTGACATAGACGAGATTGAGAGGCGCATCATGCAGCTCGAGATCGAGAGGGAGGCCCTCAAGAAGGAGAGCGATCCGGCATCTTTGGAGAAGCTGCAGAAGATAGATGAAGAGCTGGCCAACCTCCGTGAGGAGAGCGACAGGCTCAAGGCGAAATGGCAGCAGGAAAAGGGTATGATCCAGAAGATCCGCGAGCTGAAGGAGCGGATCGATCAACTAAAGATCGAGGCGGAGCGTTTTCAGCGCCAGGGCGACCTCAACAAGGTGGCCGAGATCATGTACGGCGAGATCCCGCGGCTCCAGAAGGAGGTCGAAGAGGAGCAGAAGCGCATCGACGAGATCAGGGCCCAGGGAGCTTCCATGCTCAAGGAGGAGGTGAGCGCCGAAGACATCGCGGCCATCATCTCCAAGTGGACAGGCATCCCTGTTAGCAACCTCCTCGAGGGAGAGCGGGAGAAGCTCATCCACATGGAGGAGCGCATCGGGGAGCGCGTGGTCGGTCAGGAGGAGGCCGTGCAGGCCGTAGCCAACGCCGTCCGCAGGGCGCGGGCCGGCCTCCAGGACCCCAACCGCCCCATAGGCTCCTTCATCTTCCTCGGGCCGACAGGGGTCGGCAAGACGGAGCTGGCCAGGGCCTTGGCGGAGTTCCTGTTCGACACGGAGCAGGCGCTGATCCGCATGGACATGAGCGAATACATGGAGAAGCATGCGGTTGCACGGCTCATAGGCGCGCCTCCGGGCTATGTGGGATATGAGGAAGGCGGCTACCTGACCGAGGCGGTGAGGAGGAAGCCCTACTCCGTCCTCCTCTTCGACGAGATCGAAAAGGCCCATCCAGATGTTTTCAACATCTTCCTCCAGATACTGGATGATGGCCGCCTCACCGACGGAAAGGGACGGACGGTGGACTTCAGGAACACGGTCATCATAATGACCTCCAACCTGGCGAGCGACATCATCCAGGAGGTCAAGGACAAGGAGGAGATGGAGCGCAGGGTCATGGAGGTGCTGCGCCACTCCTTCAAGCCCGAGTTCCTGAACAGGGTTGACGAGAAGATAATATTCCACGCCCTGAGCAAGGAGCACCTCGCCAAGATAGTGGACATACAGCTCAAACGGCTGGCCGGAAGGCTCAAAGAGCAGAAGTTCGAGCTCGAGGTCACTGACCGTGCGAAGGAGTTCCTGGCGGAAGTGGGCTATGACCCGAGCTTCGGCGCCAGGCCGCTGAAGCGGGCCATCCAGCGCCACATCGAGGACCCTCTGGCGATGAAGGTCCTGGAAGGCTATTTCAAGGAAGGAGACACCATCGTGATCGACCTGGACGAAAACGGGAACATCACGTTCCAAAAGAGATAAACAATCCGTGGAAAGGCGGCCATCTGGCCGCCTTTTTTATTGCCCGCATGGCCATCTCCGGACAGCACTGGGAGATCCATCATGTGCTGCTGGAACATGGGAGGCGAGAAGACCCGCGAGCAACCGGCACCCGCCGCATATGGGCGCAGCATTCCACCTTCAATTGTCTCCGGCAACGCGCCGTAGTATCCTGGAGCCATGCGTAAAGTCCAGATCGATCTCAACGCCGTGGCCCACAACTTCAGGACCGTGAAGGAAGCGGCGGGAAACAGCAGGATCATAGCTGTGGTGAAATCCGATGCCTACGGCCACGGCATGATCGAGGTGGCAAGGCTCCTTTCATCGATGGGCGCCTGGGGATTCGGGCTGGCCGAACTGGATGAAGTGGAAAGGCTGCATAAGGCCGGGATCGGGGGAGTCAAACTGCTCATGGCAGGAGTGGAACCAGGTATGGAGGCCGATGCAGTAGGGCTGAATGCCCATTGCGCCGTCTTCAATCGCGCCCAACTGGACCGCCTGGACAAGGTCGCCTCGTCTGCACGGACCAGGGCCAGGGTCCATCTCAAGATCGACACGGGCATGGGCCGTTTCGGCTTCACTCCCAATGAAGCCCTCGATGTCTTGAGATCCCGCTCTAACTGGCCCAATGTGGAGTTCGTCGCACTATTCACGCACCTCTCCTCCTCCGACGCCCCTTCCCATCCAGCGACCAGGTGCCAACTGGAAAACCTCGATCTGCTCCTCCAAAGGCTGCGCTCCTCCGGCCTCCGCCTTCCCCTGGTTCATGCAGCCAATTCAGCCGCCGTGTTCAACTTCCCGGAGTCCAGGTACGACGCCGTCAGGCCGGGAATCGCCCTATACGGTGGCATGCCCGCCGATTCCGGCCATGCCTCGGCCGACCCGCGCCTGTCCCGCCTAAGGCCAGCCATGCGCTTCTCCACCAGAATAGTGTCGGTGAAGCGGCTTCCAGCCGGGGCGGCGGTGGGATATGGCTGCGCCTATACCACTCCTGCCGACACCACAGTGGCCGTCATACCGGTGGGGTACGACGACGGCTACCTGCGCGCCCTCTCCAACCGCGCTCAGGTGTTGGTCAACGGCGTCCGGTGTCCTGTCGTCGGAAACGTCTGCATGAAGGCCACCATGATAGACGTCTCCAAAGTGGACGGGGTGGACGAGAGTTGTGAGGTGGTCCTGCTGGGAAGGCAGGGAGACGACGAAATCACCCCTGGAGAGCTGGCCTCGTGGGCTGGCACCATCAGCTACGAGCTGTTATGCTTGCTTGGAACCCGCAATCCCAGGTCGTTTTCAAGGCCTGTCCAGGATGCAGGAGAACGGATGTGTTTGGAATAGGACTGCCGGAACTGCTGGTTATCTTCGCGCTGGCCCTCATAGTGCTGGGCCCGGAGAAACTGCCCGAGGTGGCAAAGCAGATAGCCAAGTTCATCAACCAGCTAAGACGCGCCGCAGATGAGTTCAAATCAGAGCTCGATCTCGATGACATCCCCGGCGTCAAGACCGACGAACTCCTCAAGACCGACGCCTTCCAGGAACACGAGAAGAAGGTCCAGGCTCTGGAATATATGGCGAAGACGCTCTACAAGGGTGACAACACTCCCGGTGGCCTGGGGCCTGACTGGCAGGTGGCCAAAGGTGCTGGAGAGCGCGGCTTACAGCCCGAACGGCCTGAGCCATCCTCTGAGGGGGACACCCCTGCCGACAACAGCGACGAGGGATCAGAAAAGGACAACAGCATCCCCTCAAAGGAGGGGGATGGCTCCACCCAATGAACCTGGCCCAGTTCCAGCCCCATCTGAAAGAGCTCCGCAACAGGCTTATCGTCGTATCCGGCGTCCTGATCCTGTCGTTCGCCGCCTGTTTCGCGGTCTCCAGCCACATCATGGACCTCCTGTTCCTGCCCATACAGTCGGCCATGCCCCCTGACGGAACCCTGGTCTTCACGGCACTGCCCGAGGGTTTCATGACCCATCTGAAGATCTCATTCTGGGCCGCACTGGTGATATCGTTTCCTGTAACCGTCTATCAGGTCTGGGCCTTTGTTGCCCCTGGGCTCTATTCCCATGAACGGCGCCTGATGAAAAGGTTCATCTTCTACTCCACATCGCTGTTCGCCGGAGGGGCCGCATTCGGATACTTCACGTTGGTCCCCCTTCTGCTCTCGTTCTCCATGAGCTTCGCCGGCGAAGGCATACAGCCCATGCCCAGGCTCCAGAACTACATGCTCTTCATACTGAAAACCATGCTCACCACCGGGATCGTGTTCGAGCTGCCGTTCGCTATGGCCTTGCTTACCAAGGGAGGGCTGGTGGAGCCAGACCTGTTCAGGCGCCGCCGGAGAACGGCTTATATAGTGCTTTACGCGCTGTCGGTCTTCCTGGCTCCGACAGACATCTTTTCGCAGATCATGTTGACGGGCCCACTTATAGCGATGTACGAAATCGGCATCCGGCTGGCTGGCTGGCTTTCATAGATGGAAAGGATATTGCCATGAAGTATGCAACCGCATCGATTCTCCTATTGTCATCCCTACTGCTCCTCCACCTCTCTGCCTGCGCTCCAAAGGTGCATGAAAAGCCGACCTCATTTGTGGAGCGCTTCGGAGAAAAGGGGCTGAAACTGGACGGCCTCATGGACCACTATGCATCCTTCTTCAGGTTCATGGAGATGGAGGCGAGAGTGAAGGTCTCAGGGCTCAAAAAGTCTATTCCCTCTATAAAGACATCCCTGGCATTGGCACTGGAGAAAGGGGATCCAAGGACAAGGGCTGCTGGATTCGGACCGTTCGGGGTCACCCTCTTCGACGCCCTGGTGGACGGCACCGGAGTCAAACTCTGCCTCCCCAGGCACAAGGCGGTCTATGTGGGGCCAGTGGGGCACTCTGCCGGAAGCCGTTCCCTGGCCCGTGAAATACAAGAGGCATGGGGAAAGGTCCTGAATCCCTGGCTCTTCTCAGCTCCACCATCGAATATGGTCGTGGCTTGTCCCGCCGAACTGACCCAGGGGCTGAAGACAAAAGGGGATGGCCTGCTCTGCTTCCAGGAAGGAAACGCCACATCGGTCTTCACCGCCGAGGAGCTCCTGCCCCTCAGGCTGCACACCCCGCACCTGGAGGTCGAATACTCCGACCACGACAGCACCAGGTTGACGCCGGCCTATCCCAGGCAGATGAAGATAAGGATCATTCGGCAGGAGGGCGCCATAAACGTCTCTGTGCGGATCCAGTCTCTCTTGCCGTCTCCACGGCCAGCCGATGTGACCAAGGGATTCGATGGCTATTTTACAAAATACAATGTCTATCCCCTGGAGCTATTGCTCGCTAAAGCTATGAAGCGAGGAGATGGCGCGAAGAGGTAATAAGATGCTGGCCCGATGATCCCAGGCCGGAAGTCAGAGGGTTTTGTTCAGGAGCACTCCTGAGTAGTCGTCGAGATCTACCCCAAGGAGGGCCGCTGGCGGGATCTGGCGGATCACCTCACCGGTCTCCTTGTCTTTTATCTCCACGACAAACTGACCTACTTCCCGGATGAAACGCCACTGCACGTCGAGATCGGTCCGTCCCTGGAGACGCTCGGAGAGCAGCTCCGCCGCCAGCTTCGCCTGCTCCTCTCCACTCATGGACTTCACCCGCTCCACCAGGTCAGGCCTGTCCTCTCCTTCGAGCAAGCTCCTGAAAAAGCTGGCCCCGCTGTGCTCAACCGGCTTGAGCGCGGAAACGTTCCTCTTCTCCGTCTTGACCAGCGTGGAGATAAAGGGATTCAGTCCTGGAAAATCGACACCTTTCAGGTCCATCTCGTTCCTCTCGCAGGAGCTCGTTCAAAACCTCTTTTTCTCTCAATCGAAAAAAAAGGGCTAAAAGTTAAAAAATGTCCCTTTCAGCGGCTCGTTACACGCACCAACGATATAGGATCCAGCCGTTTGCCCAGGTAACTCACGCCCCAATGGAGATGGGGGCCGGTGGCCCTGCCGCTCTTGCCGGCCAGACCTATCACCTGCCCCTTCTCCACCAGCTCCCCCTGCCTGACCTTCACCGACGAGAGGTGCGCATAGAGGGTGAAGAGGCCCATGCCGTGGTCTATAACCACGGTATTGCCACTCAGATAGCAGTCGCGCACGAGCGCCACCATACCTCCGTTGGCGGCCCTGACAGGCGTGCCCAACGCCGCCTTCATGTCCACACCACTGTGGGGGCTCCTGGGCTTGCCGTTGAAGAAACGGCGCAACCCGAAGGGGCTCTTTACCTCTGAATCCACAGGCAGGAGGAAGGGCGGGGTCCAGAAGGCCTTCCTGGAGACCTTGGCGCACGCCTTGCGGATGGCGGCCTGGTCGGCGAGAACCCTCTTGAGGATCTTGGGGCCGAAACTCACCATCTTTTCCGGGACCTTGAGATATTCGGCCGGATACTCCTTTGGCGCCACCTCTACCATGAAGGGATATACTTCCTCTGCACCGCCCTCCAGGTAGCGGACCGCGGTCATCTTCCTGCCTGGCTTGGTGTCGAGCGGAAACCCCACCAGGGTGAACCACTTCCCCTCATCCAGCCAGACCGGATACTCGCTCTTTCCCACCCTGACCGACAGAGGCCGTATTCCGGCCTTTGAAGGCACCAATTCCATAAGGAGGAATCCACCTACCACCGGACGCTCGGGACGGAGCACCACCGTGAAGTCGGCGGCTACGCCCTGTCCGCCCACAAATAACAAAAAGATCACCATTACCGCAAGAAGAGAAACGAAAGCGTGACTGGACCGCATCACTCCTCCCTGGAAACAACCTTGCACCTTATACGGCCCTTCATGGGCCTTATGGTGAGACCGTCGCCGGGCTCCACTGCTCCTGCATCCCTGACCACGGCGCCGTCCTCTGTGAACACCATACTGTAGCCCCGTGCCAATATTGCCAGCGGACTGGCCGACTCCAAGAGGGCGCACGCCCTGGAAAACCTGGCCTCCCTCGTCTCCACGAACCGATCCGCAACGGTATGCAGCTTGGAAACCAGCCCGTCAAGACGGTGCCTTTCCTCCAATATCCTCCTCTCCGGCCCAGACCTGTCCAGCCTGGTTCCAACGGACTGCAAGAGTAGGCGGAACCTTCCCATCTCCGAAAAAAGCACGGACTCCATGCGGCGTGTCAAGTCGTCCACGAATATGCGCCTCTCGTTGACCAGGTCCTGTGGACCTCTCAGGCGGTAGAACCGCTGGAGGAACCTGCTCCTTGCCTCAGATATGACACGCGTCATGGCCGCGGAGAGCCTCTCTCCAAGGACCGCTATGGAGTCGGCGAGTTCGCGGGCAGCGCCGAACACCACATGGGCCGCGGCAGTAGGCGTGGCGGCCCTTACGTCTGAGACGAAGTCGGCAATCGTGAAGTCGATCTCGTGCCCCACCGCCGAAACCACTGCGGTCCTGGCCGCATGTATCGCCCTTGCAAGCCCTTCGTCATTGAACGGCCAGAGGTCCTCGATCGAGCCGCCCCCCCTGGTCAATACGATCACGTCTCCGTCCACTGCCAGGGAATCTGCGAGCATGAGCATCTCACATAACTGTGCTGGAGCAGCGTCGCCCTGGACCTGGACCGGACACAGCACCACCTCGCCACTGGCCCCGAGATTCCTTGCGGTCTTGAGAAAGTCGCGCATAGCAGCGCCGGTCGGCGATGTTATCAGGAACACCCTGCCTGGAAGCAGGGGAAGCGACCGCTTGTGTTCCTCGTCGAACAGCCCCTCTTCCTGGAGTTTCCTCTTGAGCTGCTCGAAAGCTATCCTAAGCGCCCCTTCTCCCTTGGGCTCCGCCCGTTCCACCACGAGCTGCAACTCGCCCCTGGGCTGATAGATGTTGGCCTCTCCGAAGCAGACCAGTTCCATACCCTCTTCTATGGTGAAAGGAAGCGCATCCGCCCTGCCCTTGAACATCACTGCCCGGAGTTGCGCCCTCTCGTCCTTGAGTGTGAAGTAGAAGTGGCCGGAAGAGGGAACCCTGAGGTTGGACACCTCTCCTTGGACCCAAGCAAGGGGCACCCTGGACGATATGGCTCCCTGGCACTCGGCGAGGAAGCCGCTTACCGTGAAGATCTCTGGCCCTGGCTCAGGCCCAGGTCCCTTTGCCTCCTCCAGGGCCTCTGCAGGAAAGAGTTGTTCTAGCAGCGAAAAGTCGTCCATGACCGGCAGGATACATCACCTCACCGGCTACGCAAACCCGCCAGCCTCACCTTCAGCACCCTATCCCTGCCCGCCAGGTCGTTGACCACGTCAGCCTCAAGGACCCCTTCGACACCGGAGATCACGGCCAGGGCGCCATCTCCCTGGCCCTCACCGATCTCACACATGAACCAGGCGTCCGGCCCAGCGATCCTGGGAAGCTCTCCGGCTATGTGCCTGAGGGGATCGAGGCCATCGCCCCCTCCATCGAGGGCATGACGCGGGTCCCATTCCCTGACCTCCCGGTCCAGCCGGTCTATCTCGCCGGAAGGGATGTAGGGCGGATTGGAGACGATCAGCCGGAAACCGGCAGCATTGGCAAAGGGGGAAAGCCACGAACCAGCCACGAAGGCGATCCTGTCGGCCACGCCAAGACGCCGGGCATTGCGGCGTGCCACTGCCAGCGCAGCAAGAGATATGTCGGTGGCTACTATCTGCACACAGGGAAGCTCCCGTGCCAGGGCGACTGCCACTGCTCCACTGCCTGTGCCGAGATCCAGGATCAAGGCCGATGGCTCCAGCCTGCCGCCCACCTCCAAGGCCTGCTCCACCAACAGCTCGGTCTCTGGCCTGGGGACGAGCACGGAGCCGTCAACCTCGAAATCCAAAGACCAGAACTCCCTGCTCCCTACGATCCGGCTGACAGGCTCTCCCGCACACCTGCGTTCCAGCGCGGCCAGAAACCGCCTTCGGCACTCTCCTTCCACCACCTCTTCAGACCTGGACAGAAGCCGCCACCGTTCCCATCCGAGGCACCACGCCAGCAAGACCTCGCAATCCCCCCTCCACTCCTCCACCCCTGCCCTCTTCAGGCGCAACGCCCCTTGGACCAGAAGGTCTGACACCGTGGAGGCTCCATTGGAAGTGTTCATGTCACGATTTTGAGATGCGGGACGGCCTGTCCCCGTAGATCAAGAACTGCCGGCCAGGGCCTGGGCCTGGAAGTGGGTGCCAAGCGCCTCGATCAGCTCGTCGATGTCACCGTCCATGATGGACTCCAGCTTATACAACGTGAGACCTATCCTGTGATCGGTGACCCGCCCCTGGGGGAAGTTGTAGGTCCTGATCCGTTCGCTCCTGTCACCGCTGCCGACCTGGGCGCGGCGTTCCTGGGAGATCTGCTCCTGGATCTCCCGCTGCTTGAGGTCCATGAGCCTGGCATAGAGCACCTTCATGGCCTTGGCCCGGTTCTTGTGCTGGGACCTCTCATCCTGGCACTGGACCACCAAGCCTGTGGGAAGATGTGTGATGCGGACGGCGGACTCGGTCTTGTTCACATGCTGCCCACCTGCGCCGGATGCGCGGTAGACGTCGATCCTCAGCTCGGACGGATCTATCTCCACATCGACCTCGTCGGCCTCGGGCAGCACGGCCACTGTGACCGCAGAGGTGTGTATCCTGCCCTGGGTCTCTGTCTCGGGCACGCGCTGCACACGGTGGGTGCCGCTCTCGTACTTGAGGCGGCTGTAGACGCGGTCACCGCTGATATTGGCAATTATCTCCTTATAGCCGCCTATCCCCGTGGCATTGGCGCTCATTATGTCGATCTTCCACCCCATCCGTTCCGCATAACGTGAGTACATCCTGAAGAGATCGGCCGCAAAGAGGGCGGCCTCGTCGCCGCCGGTACCGGCCCTGATCTCCAGGATCACGTTCTTCTCGTCGTTGGGATCCTTGGGGAGAAGGAGTAGCTTCAGCCTCTTCTCGGTCTCCTCGAGCCGTTCGGCGAGCTCCTCCACCTCGGCCTTGGCCAAGGCCGAGGTGGAGGAGCTCGCCGAACGGCTCGAGGAGACCGAGAAGAGGCTG
>WFVQ01000126.1 GCA_015491585.1 Deltaproteobacteria bacterium | reverse complement strand
CATGGACCAAGGCCATGAACTCCTCGAGCAGCTCCTCCTCCTTCACCTTCTTCAGGAGCCTCCCCTTCTTGAAGATTATTCCCACTCCCTTGCCTCCAGCCAGCCCCAGGTCCGCCTCTCTGGCCTCGCCTGGGCCATTGACCACGCATCCCATCACCGCGAGCTTGAGAGGGGCCTCGATTGAGGCAGCCCTCCTCTCCACCTCCCTGGCAATGGAGAAGAGGTCGATCTCACACCTGCCGCAGGTAGGGCAGGAAATTATTTCCGGCCCCCGGTTTCTTATTCCCACTGCCCTGAGGATCTCGTAGGCCACCCTCACCTCGTCCACCGGATCGCTCGTGAGGGAGACCCGGATGGTGTCGCCTATACCATCTATCAGCAGACAGCCCAAGGCAATGCTGCTCTTGACAGTGCCGGCGGTCAGGCCGCCCGCCTCAGTGACGCCAAGATGGAGGGGATAGTCGCACCTGGCCGAGAAAAGCCTGTAGGACTCCACAGTAGTGAGGACACTGGAGCTCTTTATGGAGACCTTGACGTTTTCACACCCAAGCGACACCACGAGATCGAGATTGCGCAATGCGCTCTCTACCAGCGCCTCTGGCGTAGCGCCCCCGAACCGGCGGTAGATCTCCTTCTCCAAGGAGCCGGCATTTACCCCTACCCTTATGGCCACTCCCCTGGAAACCGCCTCTTTCACCACCTTGGCCAGCTTCTCGCGCCCGCCGATGTTGCCGGGATTGATCCTGATCCCGTGGGCCCCGGCATCCATAGCGGCCATAGCGAGCCGCCAGTCGAAATGGATGTCTGCAACGAGTGGTATCGAAATTGCATCGACGATCTTACGAACAGCCCCGGCCGCATCCCGGTCCGGCACTGCAACACGGACGATCTCGCACCCGGCCTCTTGCAGGCGCCTGATCTGGGAGACGGTCGAGGCGACATCCCTGGTATCGGTGCAGGTCATGGACTGCACCACCACGGGATTTGAGCCACCGATGGCCACCTCACCCACATGGATCTCCTTGGTTGGCCTGCGGCGGCGTGGCAGGGTTGGACTTGAGTTTCCGGCTTCTTGCTGCTTAGATTGCATAGACGAGGATGATAATTCAGCCCCAACGTATAGGCAAGGAGGAGTGGACGCCATGAAGATATACGGAAACCGTCCCGACGGCATCAACAACGGTGTCAATCAGACGAAACAGGGCGGGGCCAAGAAGGGAGGTGGGCTGGACTTCTCCCAGCTACTCAACGGCTCCCTCGAGGCAGGCAGGCCCAAGGCCGCCGGTCCCCCCCCTCCCCTCTCTCCGCTGAATCCGCTGCAGCAGGCGGCTCCTGTTGACCAAGGACGCCAGCAGGCGGCCGGTGCAGGCATTGACACCCTGGAGCTCCTGGAACACCTCTCCAGCCTCCTCGCAGGCCCGGAGGTGAGCGAAGGCGCCCTCGAAGAGATGGCGAATGCGCTGGAGGGCAAGGCCGAGGAACTCATGGCCGCACGCGACAGCCTGGGCCAAGACGATCCCTTACGGCACCAGGTGAACGAGATAGGCATCCTCAGCGCGGTGGAGGCATACAAGATCAAGAGGGGCGATTACTCCTGATCCCAAGAGGCGCGGGCCAGGCCCGCACTTGCGGTTTCCTACCTTGGACGGTATAGAACTTGTTCATGTCCTCCAAGGTGGAACTATCGGTCATAGCACCGGTCTACAACGAGGCCGAGAACCTCAAGGAGCTGGTGACGCAGACGGTCTCGGCCCTGCGTCCAACCGGAATCCAGTTCGAGATCATATTAGTCGACGACGGCAGCACCGACGGCAGCCAGGAGGTCCTCCGCGTCCTGGCGCAGGAGGTGCCTGAGCTCAAGTGCATCATATTCCGCCGCAATTTCGGCCAGAGCGCCGCAATGACCGCAGGCTTCCAGCACTCCCAGGGAGAGGTGGTGGTGTCCATGGACGGTGATCTCCAGAACGATCCGGCGGACATACCGAGACTGGTGGAGAAGCTCAAGGAGGGGTACGACCTGGTGAGCGGCTGGAGGAGGAACAGGAAAGACCCCTTCCTCTCCCGCAAGCTGCCCTCCCTCCTGGCCAACAGGCTCATAGCATGGTCCACCGGGGTCCGCCTCCACGACTACGGCTGTTCCCTCAAGGCATATACCGGCGAACTCGCACGGAACCTCCTGCTCTATGGAGAACTGCACCGCTTCATCCCGGTGCTGGCCAACCTCTATGGGGCCAGGATCGCAGAGGTAGAGGTGAACCACCGCCCCCGGCGGATGGGCAGGAGCAAGTACGGCATTGGACGGACCTACAGAGTCCTGCTGGACCTCTTCCTCATGCTTTTCTTCCAGAAGTTCGCCACCAGACCGCTCCAGTTCTTCGGCCTCACAGGCGGCGGCCTGTTCCTGGCCGGATTCACCATAGAGAGCTATCTCAGCTTCATCAAACTATTCCGCCACCAGGACATAGGCGGCAGGCCACTGCTGCTGCTGGGGGCCCTCTGCATAATCACCGGGATCATGCTCTTCGGCATAGGACTCCTCGCTGAGCTGGTGATACGCACCTACTATGAGGGGTCAGGCAAGAGGATATATTCGGTCAGGGAGATCATCCAATGAATGCTGCGGCCAAGGCGGGCCTGAAGCTCCTGGCCAGGGTCTCCCTGAGTCTGGCCCTGCTGGCCTGGCTGCTCTACAGGAGCGACCTGGCCAAGGTGACCGAGGGGTTCAGGAGGATACCCATTTCCACCTGGGGTTCCACCTTCTCCATGTACCTGGCCTCTCAACTGGTGAGCAGCTACAGGTGGCGGCTCCTGGCGCGGGCCCTGGGCTTTCCAGGCAGATGGATCAGGTACGTCCAGTACTACTTCGTGGGCATGTACTTCAACCTCTTCCTGCCCACCGGCGTGGGAGGAGACCTACTCAAGGCCATGTATCTCATAAGGGAACGGCCGGCCAAGCTGGCTGCAACATTGAGCATCCTGATGGACCGGATCACCGGGCTCGCCGCCATGTTCCTGCTCGGCGGTATCAGCGTCATCCTGGTGCCGGGCATGATGCCGCCCCACTTCTCATGGATGCTCAAATGCGCGTTTGCGGCCATCCTGACCGGCATACCGCTCTTCTTCTTGTCATCGCGGTTTATCCAGCGGCTATGGCCCTGGGCCAAGGAGCGGTTCGAGACCATCTTCCTGCTGGGAAGGCGGCCGGCGGTCTGCCTCGGCGCCCTCTCATTGTCGCTGGTGGTCCAAGGGCTTTGCATGGGAATCATAGCCATACTCGCACACGCCCTTGAGCTTCCCCCCCATCCCCTCTTCTACTTCGCCGCCTTTCCCCTGGTTGCGCTGATGATACTCCTGCCGGTGAGCTTCAATGGAATAGGGGTGCGCGAGGGGGGCTTCATCTATTTCCTTGGCCTGAAGGGAGTCGCCTCCGAGCAGGCCCTATGCCTCAGCCTGGGATTCTTCGCCATACAGGTGGCCGCCGGGCTGCTCGGCGGCATCTTCTATTCGCTGGGCTGGCACCAGAAGGTGCTGAAAGAATGAAACAAGGCAAGTGGAACAAACGGTTCTGGATCTTCTTCTGGGGCCTGCTGGCCTTCAGGGCCTCTATGGTGTTCCTGCTGCCCCTGGACCTGTCGCCCGACGAGGCATACTACTGGGAGTGGTCCAGGAGGATAGCCTGGGGATACTACAGCAAGCCGCCCTTGGTGGCCTGGGTCATATGGCTCTTCTCCCACGCTGCCGGTGACTGCACCGCCTGTATAAGGCTGGCCGCCACCCTGTGCGCCTCGCTGGCCACGCTATTCACATATCTGCTGGCCAGATCCATGTACGGAGAGAAGACCGGGTTCTGGGCCGCACTCCTCTCAGCGGCAGTGCCGGCCTCGGCGGTCCTGGCCCTGGTGATCACCATAGATGCGCCGCTGATGGCCTTCTGGGGGGCTGCGCTCTATCTCCTGTGGAGGAGCGTTGAGGATCGCCCGGCGTGGTGGGCAGCCACAGGATTGGCCGCAGGGCTGGCCATGCTGGCCAAACAGACCGCGGTGGCCTTCTGGCCCCTGGCATTCCTCTTCCTCGCCGTCAGCCCCCAACACCGGAGACTGCTCCGCTCTCCTGCCCCCTATCTCTCAGCCGCGCTCTCGCTGCTCATGCTCGTACCGACCTTGGCATGGAACATGGACCACGGCTGGATCACCTTGCGCCATACGGAACACCACTTCAAGGGACTAGAAGGCGGGGTATCGCTCTCTCTCTCGTCCGCCCTTGAGTTCCTGCTCTCCCAGGCCGGCATCATCTCTCCGCTGATCTGGGCGGCAGTGTGGGTGGCCATGCTGAGAATCGTGGCCAAGCCACCTGCTTGCGGAGCTAGAGAAAGGTTCCTGCTGGTCTTCTCGCTCCCTCCTCTGGCCGGGATCACGCTTCTAAGCCTGTTTCAGCGGGTGAACGCCAACTGGCCGGCACCGTTCTACACCACGGCGGTGATCCTCGCCGCCGCCTGGTTGGCGGCAAGGGAAGGGCGGCCATCCTCTGGAGCGGTGGACGCCGCGTTCAGGCCGTCTGTCACCGCTGCCTCGGGCGCCCTGTTGACACTCCTCCTATACGCGGCCGGCTTCGCAGGCAACATGCTGCCCGTAGATCCAGCCTACCGGCTGCGCGGCTGGAAAGAGAGTGCAGCGGCAATAGAGGCTGCCATCCAGCGCCTGCCCCACCAAGACGGAACCTGGGTCATAGCTGCAAGAAAGAGGCAGACCGCCAGCGAGCTGGCCTTCTACCTGCCCGGACACCCAGTCACATACCGGTGGCCAGGTACCGACGGAAAGGTTAGGAGCCAATACGAACTCTGGCCGTCTCCCAGCGCCTCCAGCATGATCTTCGTCGCAAAGGACCGGGAGACCCCGCCGGCGGAGATGCGGGAGTACTGCCGTGACATCCGCTTGGTGGACAAGGTGGTGATACGCATCTCGCACAACCGGAAACGGAGCTTCTCCATCTTCAGGTGCCAGGGCTTGAAGGGGTGGCCGGCCATCCACGGCGACAGGACGGAACATGAGCACTCTTCCAGTTGACCTCGACACACGGCTCTTGCTGGTGATAAACTCCCACCACACGCCCCTGCTCGACGCCATCATGGTCCGTCTCTCCTATCCAGGCGCACTCTGGACGATCCCGGCCCTGTTTATAGCCTGGAGGCTCTGGAAAGGAGACAAGGGAGAACGCTTAGTATGGATGGGGCTGATCTTGCTCGTGGGCCTCTCCGACCACCTCTGTTCCCATGTACTCAAGCCCTGGTTCGATAGGCCCAGGCCCTATCTCTCCATTCCAGGTCTGCATCTCTTCCACAAGGGGGAGTGGCTCATCACCACACTCACCTATATGATGAAGCATGGAAAGAGCCTAGCCATGCCCTCGTGCCACTCCATGAACATGTGGGCCGCTACCGCCTATCTCACGGCGATCTTCGGGACCAGGGCCCTGCCCATGATGCTTTTGGCCCTTGGAGTCGGCTACTCCAGGGTGTATCTGGGGCTCCACTATCCCGGCGACGTGGCCGCCGGCATGGTCATGGGGGCGTTGCTTGGAGTGGCCGCCGCGGCAGTAGCAAAAAAGTTATATATTTGAGATTGGAATGCAGGGCTACAAGTGGTATTTTTAAAAACTACTATTTTAGTTGTCAGGCTCGAACCGTGACTCTAAACCCTCTCAAACTCTCCCTTTTCCAACGCGTCATAGCCAGCTTGTTGTCCGGTATCATAGCAGGCATCTTCTTTGGCGAGCCAATGGGGCATCTCGAAATAGTAGGCAACATCTACATCAAGCTCCTTCAGATGACTGTAATCCCATATATCCTTGTCTCTCTCATCGGAGGCCTCGGTCGGCTCGACATGAAAATGGCCAAAGTGGTGGGAATCAAGGGCGGAGGGTTGATCCTCTTTCTCTGGACATTGACGATACTATCGCTCCTCTTTCTTCCTCTCGCATATCCCAAATGGACCTCTGCATCTTTCTTCAGCTCCAATATCGTAGCGGATGAAAATCCTATACGCCTTCTGGACTTATACATACCGGCAAATCCATTTTATGCAATGGCCAACACCATAGTCCCTGCAATAGTGGTATTCAGCATCTTCTTGGGTGTGGCTATGATCACGGTAAATAACAAAGATGGTTTCATTTTGAGCATGCAAAATCTTACCGATGCTCTAATGAAAATGGCCTCGATAGTTGCAAAGACCGCGCCCATTGGAATCTTTGCCTTGTCAGCGGCTGCTGCGGGCACCTTGCACATCCATGAGTTGAGCAGGCTCCAGATATATCTGTGGGTCTATATAGGCGCATGGGTGATCCTCGCATTCTTCACACTCCCCATGCTTGTAGCCAGGGCGACACCATTCTCCTATCGGGAAGTAATCAAGGAAGCCAGGCTAGCAATGGTCACGGCATTCGCCACTGGCACGGTCTTGGTGGTGCTTCCAATGATCGCTGAAAAGGTGAAAGAGCTGCTGGCCGGGAAGAAGATGGACAGCGGCGACGCAATTTCCGCCGTTGATGTGTTGGTGCCCACGGCCTACAGTTTCCCAAGCGTTGGAACTTTGCTGGGAATCGGATTCATACTGTTCGCGGCGTGGTTCAATGGCGCCTCCCTGAGCATAACGGACTATCCTGCCTTTTGTGTGCTCGGAGTGCTGACAGCCTTCGGCTCCATGGCCGTGGCCATTCCCTTTCTCCTCGACTACTTCAAACTCCCGGCCGACATGTTTCAACTCTATCTACTTGGCAGCGTCTTCACTATGCGGTTCGCAACCACCTTGGCCGCTATGCACGGCATTGTCATCTGCATACTGGGGGCCAGCGCCATAATGAACCGGTTGAGCTGGCGCCGCATGGTCTCGATAATGGCCACAAGCCTGGCAATAACTGGAGCGGCCATGACCGGGCTAGGCTTTGTGCTCACAAAAGCCATACCATATGAATACACCGGATACAAAGAGCTCATAAACATGAAGCTCATGGGCCCGATGGCCGAGGTAATAAAAGCCCCCCCTCCTGCGCCGCTTACACCAGAGGAACGCCGCCTCTCCCGTCTGGGGCTAGTCCAGTCGAGGGGTATTCTCAGGGTGGGATATGCCAAAGACCGGTTGCCCTTCGCATTCAAGAACAAAGATGGCGAGGTGGTTGGATATGACTTGGAGCTGATGCATGCACTGGCTCTGGACCTTAAGGTCAAACTGCAAATCGTCAAAGTAGAATGGGAAAAGGTGGCCCACGAACTTGATCAAGGACGTATAGATATAGCAGTGGGTGGTATCAGTATAAGCCCTCAGCGGGCGCTGAAAATGGTTTTCTCAGATACCTACCGCGAGGAATCTCTTGGTCTCATAGTGCCCGACCATATGCGGAATAAATTTTCTTCCTACAAAAAACTGCTGGCAATGAAGGGGCTGAGGCTAGGTGCAACGAGGTTCAGATTCCAGGAAGGCGCAGGGCAGCAGCTCTTTCCCAATGCCGAGATTGTGGAGATAAAATCCCTGCGGTCATTCTTCAAAGGCAAAGAAAAGGGCCTGGACGGCCTTATATTTACTGCTGAGTCCGCGGCTGCATGGACGCTTGTATATCCCCAGTGGACTGTAGTTGTGCCCAAGGGACTCCACTACAAGTCTCCTATGGCCTTCGCCCTTCCTCACAGACAAGAGGCGTGGCGCAACTTCATAAATGTATGGCTGAAGCACAAACTCGATGCCGGATTGGGAGAACGGGCCTATGGACATTGGATCTTGGGAAATGACAGCGGCAAACAGGGTAGGCGCTGGTCCGTAGTGAAAGACATGTTAGGCTGGGGCAGGCAACCTTGATAATTACACCTGGCTAAAGGAGGATATTATGGCTTATGTGGCAAAGGGCTGGATACTCTACCGTCCCGACAAAAGCCTGCTGAAACAGGAAAGTTATGAAATAGACCGTCTCATTGAGACAGCCCCGCGGTATGGTTACGAAATAGATGTCGTAAGTCCCGACGAACTCTCGTTCGTAATCGGTATGGACGGCAAACCTGACCTCTTCCGCAAGGGTAAGCACTTAGACCGCCTCCCCGACTTCGTAATTCCGAGAATGGGATCGACCACCAGCTATTTCGCTTTGGCGGTTTTGCGCCATCTGGAAAAATTAGGGATCTACAGCCTAAACAGCTCAAGGGCCATAGCCCTTGCACAGGACAAGCTGCTCCAGCTACAGATTCTATCTGACGCAGGCCTCCCGGTCCCCAAAACTATCCTCGTCCAATTTCCGGTGAATATCGATTTAGTGGAGCAAGAACTCGGCTTTCCGGTGGTAGTGAAAACAAGGGTTGGAACTCAGGGCAGTGGCGTCCATCTCTGCGATACCCGGCAAGCTCTGCATGACCTGCTCCAGTTTGTGGAGGCCAACAATCCAGACGCCGAACTATTCCTCCAGCAATTCCTGCCCGAAAGCAGGGGACGGGATGTCAGAGTCCTGTCTGTGGGCGGCCTGATAGTGGGAGCCATGGAACGCAAGGCATCTGAGGGATTCAAGTCCAATTATTCCCAGGGGGGCAGCGCCATCCCCTTCGATTATGGCCCCAAAAACCAGCTCGCCGTCGCAGACACCATGAAGGTCTTGGGGATGGACATGGCCGGGCTGGACTATCTATATGACGATGAGGTTGGAATGAGGATACTGGAGGTTAATTCCTCGCCAGGCTTCGAGGGGCTTGAGAAGACATGCGGAGTGGACGTGGCGGCCGCGGTCTTCAGGTTCATAGATGTGAAGCTCAAAATCTCCAACAAGCACAAGGCCAGGATAATGGGATGGAGCCGACCTGCCGAGTGCGCTGAAGAATAAAAAAGATCTGTGAACAATCCATTTACTGCACAAGAAAATATATTCTTCGCCGACCTGCACATCCATTCCAAGTACAGCCGCGCCACCAGCAAGCGGATGAATCCATTGGAGCTGGACAGGGTGGCCAGACAAAAAGGGATAAAGGTCCTCGCCACCGGCGACTTCACCCATCCAGCCTATCTCGACGAGCTCGAAGAACAGTTGGAGCCGGCTGAGCCCGGCCTCTACGTGCCTAAGGAGAGGCCAGACGGCACCAGGTTCATGCTGACCGCCGAGATCGCCAATATCTTCACCCAAGGTGGCAAGGGCCGCAGGATACACACCGTAGTCTGCGCGCCGGAGTTCGAGGTAGCCAGAGAGATTCAGAAGGCCCTGGCCGGAATGGGCAACATAGAATCCGACGGCAGGCCTATCTTCGGCTTTCCAGTCAAGGAGCTGGTAAGGCTGGTAATGGATATCTCGCCACGCTGCTTCGTGATTCCCGCCCACATATGGACCCCGTGGTTCTCGCTTTTTGGCGCGAAGTCTGGCTTCGATTCCGTGGAGGAGTGTTTCGAGGAGCAGAGCGGGCATATCTACGCCCTTGAGACCGGGCTTTCCAGCGATCCCCAGATGAACTGGCGCCTCTCGGCCCTGGACAGATTCGTGCTGGTTTCCAACTCAGACGCCCATTCTCCTGCCAAAGTGGGCAGGGAGTGCAACCTATTCTCCTGCCAGCTCTCCTATGACGCCATGATCGAGGCCATGAAGGAGCCAGCCAAGGGCTTCGCAGGCACGGTGGAGTTCTTCCCAGAGGAGGGTAAATACCACTATGACGGCCACAGGGCGTGCGGGGTCTGCCTTCCGCCAGCAGAGACCAGGAGGCTGAACGGCATCTGCCCTGTCTGCGGAGGGCGGCTCACAATCGGAGTCCTCCACCGGGTAGAAGACCTGGCAGACCGCGAAGAGGGGTTTGTGCCCCCGTCCGCCCTCCCCAATGT
>WFVQ01000125.1 GCA_015491585.1 Deltaproteobacteria bacterium | reverse complement strand
GTATAGAGATGCTCCTTGCGAGCGAGATTCCAACAAGGACGCTGCCGACCCTGGTGGTGCCTCCCGTGTCCTGCCCTCCAACCAGCAACTCTTCAGACTCCACCGAAACCGGGGCACAGACAGTGACCCCCATGAGCCAGTAGCCGCCGCGCCTCAACAGGCGGACCTCCTTGTTCACATCAGCGCCGCACTCAGGCAGGACGATAAGCTCGAGGGCCTTCTCCATTGAGCGGGGCAGGGTCCCATAGGAGGCCCGGACCACCCCGTCATCGTCGGATACGTAGGCAAAAGCCACGTCGGGGTACTCCTCCAGGGTGTTCAGCAACCGCCCGAGATAGAGGGGATCACCTATCATCAAACCGTACCGGGCACTGGAGGCCAGGGAACGTACCAAGGCCCTGTAGCGCGCCTCCAGGTTGTCGAAGAGGATATTGCGCTGATGAACGAGGAAATAGACCTCCAATGCCGTGAATCCCATCACCAGGATGGAACAGGTCAGGGCAAGAAACTTGAACGAAAGGGTGTACCTGAAGGGCAGCGCCACTTACTCCTCCACTCCAGCGAGCTTTGAGCGCACTTTCACGCCGAGGATCTGGGCTATCCTATCGTTGACCACCGGATAGATCCTCCTGGGACCGGCCACCGGTATATCCGACGGGGCAGTTCCTCTCGCTACCATTACGGCCATCTCCGCGGTCTGCAAGCCGACGTCGTGGTAATCGCAGTCGAGGGATAGTAAGGCGCCGGACCTGGTGAAATTGCGGGAGAGGCCCATGAACGGAATCTTGTGCCGCAGGGTGAACAGTATTATGTGCGGAGTCAGAACCGAATTGTATATCATGCCGTCCGGCACCGCCAGCAGAGAGTCCGCCTCTGCCACCAGGCGCTCCTGGGCCTGAGGGAGTTGGGCCGGAGTCCCTATTCTCAAGGGGACCATCTCCAACCCTAAACCGGCGGCGGCCATCCGTGCCTCCTCCACTACCGCCTCCGAACGGGCGCTGTAGATTATACCCACTCTCCTTATGGTGGGCACCAGTCTCTTGAACCACTTCAGGCGCTCACCTGCCGGAATCTCTATCACCACTCCGGTGCTCTTGCCATCATGGGAGGCCGGATCGAAGCGCAGCACCATGGAAAAGACGATGGGCACTCCCGGCATGGCCTTTCGCACGGTCTCGGTGGCCAAGGTCCCCACGGTCACCACCAGCCCTGGGTCACTGCCTGTCAACTTTTCCTTCACCTCCTCTGGCTCTGCTGCCCCACCGAGGTCGATGACCTCGATCCTATATCCTGCACGGGAAAGCCCCTCCTCTATGCCGCGCAACGCCTCCTGATAGGCTGGATGGAGGCTGCTCGCCACGACCGGTATGACCGTATCCTCCGAAAGAGCCTCGGCCGGGCAGGCGGCCATAACAAGGACGGCCAGCAGCGCCGTCAATACCCAACGGATGCCAGACACCATGACCGCGGCACCTCAGAAGTTGAGCTGGAATCTCGCAGTCAGAGTGGTAGGCACCTCCTCGCCGAGGGGACACTCCTTGTGACTGTCGTGAAAGAGGTTGTGAACGGCTCCTGCCACCTCCCATCTCCTGTGCAGGGGTCTGTAGCCGAAAGAGAGATCCACATAGGTATATGCCTCTGTCTGCTGCCATCCCTCCTCGAATATGTCGCCGAGCTGGGGATGCAACTGATCGGCCTCGGCCGCGAAGCCCCACGAATAGTCTCCCCGGTCCTGCCAGTGGACCCTCGTATCCATCCAGTATCCGGCAGACCAGTCGTATCGCATCTCGAGGTTGACTTGATGGGTGGGGACCGGACCGAAAGTGGCGTCCTCCACCCGCTGTTTCCATATGTAACTGTAATTGGCCGCCAGGAGCCAGGCGCGGGCAGGACGCCAGGAAAGGTCTATCTCGATCCCGTATTGATCGCCATCATAGGAGTTGCTGCTGATGAGGGTGGCCATCCCGTCCCGATCCTCCAGCCGCATGTCGATCACGTCTATGTACTTGTTGTAGAATAGAGAGGCCAACAAGGAGATTCCGGCGGGATTCCAGACCTGGTACGCCAGCTCCAGGCTCTGGATCTTCTCCTGCTCCAGGTCGTCCTCTCCCAGTTGTACGAGCGTTGGGGTGTACACCTGGAGATAGTTTTGAAAATAGGAGGGATTCTTGAAGGCCTGGGCCGCGCTGAGCCTCAGCGACTGGTTGGGCCCCAGCATCTTGACCAGGCTCAACCTGGGCGAATAGGCCTCCTTGGCCAGGGGATGGTGGTCCATGCGGAAACCGATGAACAGGTCGAGATCCCTTGCCAGGCGCCAGCGGTCCTCGGCGAAGAAGCTGTACAGGAGCTGCTGATGCCTGGCATCGTAGGAATTGGAACGTATCTTGGCCCACCTGGCCTCTGCACCGTAAACGAGGGCGTGCGCACCGAGCCGGCTGCTCCGTTGGATGGTGAGAGAGACGTTGTCGAACTGCCAACTGACGCTAGGCCCTTCCCAGATGCCCCTGGTGACATGGCGCCTCCACCACAGGTCAAGGATCAGATCGCCGCTGGTGTACTTTGAGCGGACGTATCCGTCGAATCCGTCCTGGTCCATTTTGAGGAACGCGGTGGGCCAAAGCTCCAGTTGACCGTCTGCGCCTCCCCACGAGAAATCGAGGGAGCCGTCGGCGCCCAGGGGCAGAATCAGCTCGCCGGCCAGTTTCACAAGATCCCGCGTAAGATCCTCCTGATCGTCCCAGCCCCCCATCTTCTCCCAGCTTGCAAGAAACTTGTAGGAGATGTCCCCTACCTTCCTGCCAGCGGTGACGCTGTATTTAGCGGAGTTGTAGCTGCCGTAAAGGGCAGATGCGTACACACCGTTGAGCTCGGCCGGCGTCTTGGTGATGATGTTTATGACGCCTGCGAATGCATGGGAGCCGTAGAGCACGGACCCAGGGCCGCGGATCACCTCTATCCGCTCTATGTCTTCTTGGGTCACTGGTATGAGGAGACACTGGTTGGTGTTCCTGACCGGCGAGTATATGGGCCTTCCGTCCACGAGGACCAGGACGTTGCTGGCCTGCTGGCCGTTGACCCCCCTCATGCCCACGTTTATTGCAGAGGAGTGGGGCATGGCCAGGGTGATGCCTGACACGAAGCGGAGCAGCTCCGGGATGTTCTGTATGGCGCTGTGGCTGAGGTCGTCGCTGGTGACCACCGAGGCGGTGGCCGGGGACTCCACCAGCGATACCACGTGGCGAGAGGCCGAAGTCAGTTGAGGAAGCTCTTGGAACAGCAGGAGCTCATCGTCCGCTGCGCGAGCCGCTCCGGCGGCAGACGAAAAGAGAGCAACGATCAGCATCATGCATAGCCCCAACCTGCGCATGGCACTTACCCTCCACTCCTCTAAATTCGTCACCGCCGGGACACGATTACCAGAGAACGCTCCTTTCCGGCGGAGACATTCTTGGGATGAACAATACGGATCTCCATCCCAAACTCCTTCATTAACACGAGATCGCGCCTCCTGTCATCCTCAGCATATCTTCCCTTCATGGCTATTATGCGCCCCCCATCTGCCAGGAGGCCTGCGGAGAGGCGCACCAGCTGCGTCACGCTGGTCATGGCCTGGCTGACCACCACATCGACCCCCTCCTCGGGCAGCCCTGGCGGCCTCGCGCCCTTCTGGAGGCGCATATGCAAGGGATGGACACCGGTCAAAGCAAGCGTAGCCACTGCATAACACAGAAAAGAGACCTTTTTTCGAACCGCATCCACCAGCCAGGCATCTGCGCCGGGCCTCAATATCTTGAGGAGCAGCCCTGGCACTCCGGCGCCGGTCCCGATGTCCAGGAACGAGAAGTTGCACGAGGGAAGGTGGGGAAGAAGAGTGAGCGTGTCCCCCAGGTGTTTCCTGACCGCTCCCGCTGGATCCCGGAAGCCGGTGAGGTTCACCCGCTGGTTCCACTCCATGAGCAGGGCGAAATAGGAACAGAGGCGGCCTACCGCCTCCTCCGTTGCATGGTGGCCGGCAACGGCAAGGCAGCCCTCTACCTCATCCCTGATCCTGATATTCCTTGGCAAGTGGCGCAAATGTAGAGTATTTCCCCACGAAGGCCAGCTTCACCACGCCGGTGGGGCCGTTTCTCTGCTTGGCGAGGATGATCTCAGCGATGCCCTTCCTGGGGTTGTCCTCCCGCTTGTTGTAGACCTCGTCCCTGTAGATGAAGGCGATCACGTCTGCGTCCTGCTCTATGGCTCCCGACTCCCTGAGGTCCGACATCTGCGGCCGCTTGTCAGTCCTCTCCTCCACCTTCCTGTTGAGCTGGGAGAGGGCCACCACAGGGACATCGAGCTCCTTGGCCATAGCCTTCAAGGCCCTCGAGATCTCCGAAATTTCTTGTTCCCGCCGCTCTGCACCTCCCCGGCCCCGCATCAACTGGAGATAGTCGATCATGATCAGGCCCAGCCTGGGATTGGCGCTCTTGAGTCTCCTGGCCTTTGCCCGCATCTCCATAACCGACTGGGCCGGGGTGTCGTCTATGTAGATCTCTGCCTCGGCGACCCTGCCCGCTGCCTCGTGCAACTTTGGCCAGTCGCTCTTGCTCAGGAAGCCGGTACGCACCCTGTGGGCATCCACCCTGGCCTCGGAGCAGAGCATCCTCATGACCAGTTGTTCCTTGGACATCTCCAGGGAGAATATGGCCACTGGAATCTTTTCCCTTATGGCCGCATGCTGGGCGATGTTGAGCGCAAGGGCGGTCTTGCCCATGCTGGGCCTGCCGGCGATGATGATGAGATCCGACGGCTGCAACCCCGCGGTGAGGTTGTCGAGCTCTGGAAAACCGGTGGGAATACCGGTTATG
>WFVQ01000124.1 GCA_015491585.1 Deltaproteobacteria bacterium | reverse complement strand
GGCCACCAGCCCCCCCGCCCCTGGAGAACTTCAACCTTCCCATCTCCATGTCCAGGTCGTCGTGGACCACGAGCAGGCGCGACGGGAGAAGGCGGTAGTAGGCCAGAAACGGCTGCACCGCCCTTCCGCTGCGGTTCATGTAGGTCTGGGGTTTGAGCAAAGAGACACGGCGGCCCAAGATATTGCCTGACGCCACATGGGCGTCGAACTTGGAGCTGGAGAACTCGAGGCCGTGCGCCCTGGCAACGGCGTCCACCACCATGAAACCCACGTTGTGGCGGGTCAAGGAGTACTTGGGCCCGGGATTCCCCAGGCCCGCGACAGCGACGTGGTCCACGCGCCCCCCTGAAGGACTACTCCTCTGCCAGGGCCTCCTCTTCTTCTTCCTCCTCCTCAGAGGTCTCCACCGCGGCCGCGGTGCTCACCACGGTCACCAGTGTGAGTCTTTCGGGATCGATCACCTTCACGCCCTCGGGCGGCGTGACGTCTCCTATGTGTATCGCCTCGCCGAGACCGAGCTCGGTGACGTCCACCTCGATCTTGTCGGGAATGTTCTGGGGGAAGCAGGCGACATTGAGGGAACGGCGCTTGATCTCCAGCATGCCTCCCTCCATCTCCACGCCCCTGGCCTTGCCCACATAGACCACCGGAACCGTGACGTGGAGTTCCTGGTCCATGAAGACCTCGTAGAAATCTATGTGCCTGATGAGGTCGTTGACAGGATGGAGCTGGAGCTCCTTGATGAGGGCCAGCCTCTCCTCCGAAGAGCCGTTGTCCTTCAACTGAAGCGTGAAGAGGATCCTCTCACCCTTCGCCTTCTGCAACATCCTGTTGAAGTCGTGGGCATTGACGGAGAGGGCTACGGGCTCGTTACGCGGGCCGTAGAGCACCGCCGGAAGGCGGCCTTCCGCCCTGAGCTTCCTGGCGACCCCCTTGCCTGACTCGGTCCTGACCACCGCCTCGATGTTTTCCTTGATCATGGTGCAACTCCTCTATACGAATAGTGAACTTACTGAATCATCGTTATGGATGCGCCTTATGGCCTCTCCCAAGAGGTTAGAGACCGAAAGGACCTTTATCTTGTCCAGCCCCCTCGCCTCGTCGCTCAATGGGATGGTGTTGGTGACTATCAGGGACTTCAACACCGACTCCCTGATCCTTCCCACGGCCGGCCCTGACAGGACTGGATGGGTGGCGCATCCGTGGACCTCCTTGGCCCCATGCTCCAGGATAGCCTCTGCGGCCTTGCATAGGGTGCCGGCAGTATCCACCATATCGTCCAGGATGATGGCCGTCTTGCCCTCCACGTCCCCTATGAGATGCATCACCTGGGACTCGTTGGGCCTGGCCCGCCTCTTGTCGATGATGGCCAGCCCTGCCCCCAACCGCTTGGCGAATGCCCTGGTCCGCTCCACCCCTCCTGCATCAGGGGAGACCATGACGATGTCGTCTCCGAACTCGTGTTTCATGTAGTCAAGCAGCACCGGCGCGGCGAAGAGGTGGTCCACAGGTATGGAGAAGAAGCCCTGGATCTGCCCAGCGTGCAGATCCATAGCCAGAACGCGCCTGATGCCCACCGTGGTTATTATGTCTGCCACCAGCTTGGCCGAGATGGGAACCCTGGGAGCCGCCTTCCTGTCCTGCCGCGCATAGCCATAATAGGGTATTACCGCGGTGATCCTCCTGGCCGAGGCCCTCCGCAGGGCGTCGGCCATTATCAGCAGCTCCATGAGATGGTGATTGACCGGCGGACAGGTGGGCTGGATTATGAAGACGTCGGACCCCCTGACGTTCTCCCCTATCTCCACGAAGGTCTCACCGTCGCTGAAGGTCTTGACCGACGCGCGTCCCAGGGGGATTTCGAGGTAGTCGCAGATGTCCTGCGCCATCTGCGGATTCGCATTCCCTGTGAAGATCTTGATCACGTCCTTGGGCATAGCTGAACCGGCTCTCCTCATCAAAATTTGTTTCCCCGCCCCGGCCGCCCTGGCGCGGGCAGACCCTTTACATTAATAAAGCCTGCCGTGGGCAGGCACCTCGAAACCAAATATTTGGCTGGGGTGGCAGGATTCGAACCTGCGAATGCGGGTTCCAAAGACCCGTGTCTTACCGCTTGACGACACCCCAGTGGCTATTTCAAGACCGGGAACTGGGGCAGCTCTCAACCACTGCTGTGAAATACCCCCTGCCTAACTTCTCCTCCGCCTCGAGCGCCGCGGCCCTCTCTTCGAACACCCCGAAAACGGTCGAGCCGCTTCCGCTCATGAGGGCCGCCTCGGCCCCTGACTCAAGGAGTCTTTGCTTGAGCTCCCCTATTTCGGGCCACCTGGAACAGACCACCCGTTCCAGG
>WFVQ01000123.1 GCA_015491585.1 Deltaproteobacteria bacterium | reverse complement strand
CTTCGACGAGTTCAAGGACTTCGTGGATAAGATCTGGGATTGGTGGATGGAAGAGGGCAAGAACAGGGAGCGTTTCGGCGAGCTCATCCAGCGCCAGAGCCTCCAGGAACTCATCAGGAGGGCAGAGCTCAAGCCCATTCCGCAGATGGTCAAGGAGCCCCGCTCCAACCCCTACGTCTTCTGGAGTGCCGATGAGGTGGAAGGCGGTTGGGACCGCGACATCAAAGAGTTCCGTAAGCGCCACGCTGCATAAGTTTTAGGAGGTGTAACAAATGAGCATTGACAACACTAATCTTGCTGAACTGATAGCAAAACCATATGATCCGGAACTTGCGGAGAAGCTCTATGATCCCAAGAAGCCTATGGCCAACAGGATCACCGACATCGGGCCTCCGCACTACGAGCAGTTCTTCCCTCCCGTAATCAAGAAGAACTACGGCAAGTGGAAGAGCCATGAGATAGTACAGCCTGGTGTGATCAAGTACACCAGCGAGACCGGTGACATCTGCTTCGCCGTCCGTTGCGGTTCCCCGCGTCTCATCACCACCGACATCATCAGGGAGATCGCCGACATCGCCGACAAGTACTGCGAGGGCCATGTGAGGTGGACCACCAGGAACAACGTGGAGTTCCATGTGACCGATGAGGAGACCTTGAGGGCCCTGCTCGACGACCTCAAGGGCAGGAAGTTCCCGGGTGGCTCCTACAAGTTCCCCGTGGGCGGCACCGGCGCCTCCGTGACCAACATCGTCCACACCCAGGGGTGGGTCCATTGTCACACCCCGGCCATCGACGCCTCTGGTGTCGTGAAGGCCGTCATGGACGAGCTGTTCGACTACTTCGGCAGCCACAAGCTCCCGGCCCAGGTGCGCATAGCTCTGGCCTGCTGCCTCAACATGTGCGGTGCGGTTCACTGTTCCGACATCGCCATTCTCGGCATCCACAGGAAGCCGCCTCTGATTGAGGACGAGCGCATCACCGGTGTCTGCGAGTTGCCCCTCGCCGTTGCTGCATGTCCTCTTGGAGCCATCAAGCCCGCTACCGTGGAGATCGATGGCGAGAAGAGGAAGACCGTCCGCGTGAACGAGAGCCGCTGTATGTTCTGCGGTAACTGCTACACCATGTGCCCGGCTATGCCTTTGGCCGATGGTGAGGGTGACGGTATCGCAATCCTGGTCGGTGGAAAGATCTCCAACAGGATCAGCGCGCCCAAGTTCTCCAAGCTGGTCATTCCGTACATCCCCAACGAGCCTCCTCGTTGGCCCACTGCGGTGCAGACGGTCAAGAAGATCCTCGAGGTCTATGCCTCTGACGCCAGGAAGTACGAGCGCGTGGGCGAGTGGGCCGAGCGCATCGGTTGGGAGCGCTTCTTCGAGAAGTGCGAGATTCCGTTCACCGACAAGTCCATTGACGACTATCGTCTGGCCTACGATACCTATCACACTACCACTCAGTTCAAGTGGAGTGTGCATACCGATAACCTCTAAACCTAAAAAAGGGGTGATAAAATGGCAGTTGACATGGAAGAACTCAAACAAAAAATCTTGGAATACGCCACCAAGAAGGCCGCTCACAAGTCCAAGATGTACATCAAGGACCTTTACAAGGCCGATCCAAACGCCAAGCCGCGTGAGGTCAAGAAGGCTGCTAATGAGCTGGTCCAGGAGGGCAAGCTGGAGTTCTTCTCGTCCGGCTCCACCGTCATGTACGGCGTGCCCGGCTTCGGGAAGACCGTAGAGGAGGCCTTCGAGGAATAATTCACTCCTCGGTTTAAGAGCGTACGTAAAGCCCCTGCCCAGGCAGGGGCTTTTTTTAGCCGTCGTACTGGACAGGGAGTAGGCCCAACATGCGGCGCAGGCTGTGCACCGATCTTCCAAGGATCGCCTCCATCTCCTCCTCTTTCAGGCCGAAGTTCCTCATCACCGCTTCGCGGAAAGCGAGGTCCCTGGTTGTCAGTTCCTCCACGGCCGCATGGTCTTCACTGGTCAGGATTCGGTGCACCGCCTCTGCTGGAAGACGCTGGTCGTAGGCCTCGATGATGTCAAGGAGGTCGGTATTGTCCACGATGTCTTTCCGCGCGAGGAGGTCCTTGAGGAAGAGCGCCTCGATTGCCGCGGTGTCCCAGCATTTAAGGGCCCGGCACTCCAGCGGCCTGGAAGCGTATATGGCGCACAGGTTGGACTTCTGGAGAAAGATGCACCTCCACCCCTTGCTGCCCCTGATCTTGATCATCTCTACCGGGAGGGGCATGAGCCGTCCGGTAGATGGATCGAGGGCCGTTTCGCCCTTGCGCATGGTGATTAGGTGGACGAGCCGGATGACGCCGGAAGCTACGAGCTCCCTGTCTTCTCGGTGAAGTGTCGGCCCGCCGCGGTCGCAGCAGGTGCCGCAGCGTTTGCACTTCTCCATCGGGGATTCCAAATGAGGCCTGACTGGAGTCAGCAGGTGAGGTGGAGTGCCGCCGCCACCTGCTGGTAGCCTTCCATCTCCGCCAGTTCCATGAAGCGGTGGACCGCCAGCTCGGTGGGCAGGGTCTCCAGCCTGATTCCCTTGGAACCCAAGAAGCTGGCGAGCCCCTCTTCGACCTTCAGCCTCCCCGGCGATCCAGTACCCACGATGAGGGTGTGGGGCCTTGCCTCCACCACGTCCTCGATGTCGCATGCCTGGAGTAGGTGGCCCTGCTGCCGCCACCAGTTGGGGATGACCTTCCCCCCGATTATCTTCAGGTCCTTGGTGTATTGGACACCATCCACGACTATTTTGCCGAAGGAATAGGAACTCAGCTCCATGACGCCTCCACATAGTTTAGTCACAAAACAGGGTACCAGATTGAGCAAAAAGTTAAACAAGGCTGGCTCGTGCAGGGGTTGTTGACAAGTATGGGCGCTCTCTTTAAGATGGCCTGCGTCGGGACGTGGCTCAGCCTGGTAGAGCACAGCGTTCGGGACGCTGGGGTCGCAGGTTCAAATCCTGCCGTCCCGACCATGTTGGATGACTTTTGAGCAATTCATATGTTACTTCCTTTCTCCAGTTACATTCCCTCTATTTTTTTGTCCTATATATATCTTCTATAATTTTTAATTGGATGCTTTTATGCCATGAGTAGCTTTGGGAGGTCTATGATGGTATCCAAATCACACTTCCTCTTTGTTGTTTGGTGCTGGCTATTCTTCCTATGTCTCGATTCCTCGCCTGCAATTGGGGAACTCAACGTGGTTCAGGTGGAGATATCTGCTTCAGATCAGTCGGTCTTGCTTCATTCCGATAGCAACACCCAGTTGACTCTGGGGCTAATGGCCATTGGTAAAATTTATAACCCTACTATTAATGGGATCAGGCTCGTGAGTGCTATGCTGACGGGGGCACTCTTTGAGGTAGGGCCTGGAGGTATGACCAAATATACTTATCACGACGATTTTTCCCCTGTATTTCGCGGAAGAAGTCAATACATTCCTGCTGGGACCGACGTAGAGGACCTTTTGCATCTGCCGGAAGGTAAAGCTGTGCCCAGGGTCCTCATGGATGCATCCGTGGATAGTGTTTCGGCCCTGGTGATGGATAGGGGGGAGAATGGAATTTATTGGGTTGGAGATCTGATTTATGAGTTCGATTTTGGCCTGCCAGTGACTGGACTCAGCCTCTCTTCCACCAATGGAGAACTCTTGACAAAAATCGTGGATCAAGGGGGAGGAGCATCCGTTTCCTTATCCAGTGACGGGGTTAACTGGATCCAGGTATGGTCGTCGCCTGGTGGAGGTTCCCATAGCGTTGAGACCCAATTACCTGACAGCCTGAAAGGCGCAACCAGAATCTTTGTTAAGTTCAGTGGAAATGAGGCCAAGTTGATCAGTTTTTTTCTTCAGGCCCAACTTGATGGGACCTCTCTAATGCCCCTGATCTCGGTGGGCCAAGGAGAGGTCCACTTCCAATATTCCGATTCATCGGATTCTTCACACCGGGCACATCTCTTTTTCAAGGGAGATGGCATCTCTCTTTTAAGTGGTGATACGCAAACCATTTCATACCCTTCAGAGGCCCCGAGCCTGGCCATAGATCAAGAGTCTATTTCCATCCTATTTCCCAAGCACATTATGATCCGGTTTGTCCGATCCTCCTCCGGCGGTATTTCGGCCTTAGAGGAGTTGGTGGTGGCTGATCGGCTGATAATGAAGGACAGTGGGCTTCGTTCTGGCGTTCCTGCCCTTACAGTAGTTGGAGACGGGAGTGTAGGCGGGGTAACCGATTGGGCGTCTTATTTGGAGGAGCGGGCCGCCAATGGCATGGAGTGGCCCAGGCGAGGAGGACGCGGGACCAGGACCCTTCCGCTATCAGATGCCACTTTGGCCGACGCGCGAGTGGACGGTCAAACGGTGGTCCTAACCCTGTCTTTCCCGTCGGAGGGTGACAACGCAACGCTGCAGTGGCGTTTTTCCGCTGTTGATACCTCAGCCGTTGGACATACCTTCTCTGGGGTATCGTGGAGTGTAGAAGTCCACAATGTCCCAGGAGCCACTTGGTTCAACATCTTGGAGCCTGTCAGGGCCATGTATGGCAACTGGGCCTTTCAGCAGACGTGGGGACGGTGGTATGAGGCACAAATTGATTTCATAGCCCCCTTTACCATCCCTGAAAAGTGGTACTTCGCCGATAGCCAACCATATTATTTCACCGGAGGTAGACAGGGCATATTCTTGAGTGGTTTTGACAGGGTGACAGCGGCAAAAGTCAAGGTTGTCGACGAAGACGGTTATCACTATGTGGATGTGTCCTTGCCTTTGGCGGCCGGAAGCAAGAGGAGTAGTGCAGCCAGGGGTTGGTTGTGGAGTAGTGATACCGTCGGCGATAAATGGGGCGCCCTGGATCTCTGGACAGACCTTTACGATTCCCTGGCCAGCGTCTACAGGAAACAGGTTGGAGTCGATGAGGTTGATCCCAAGCCCATAATGATCTGGTCCAACTGGAACCAGCGCCCGGATCCGGCACAAGGACAGCCTCCGTTGGAGCAGTCCCTGTTCTTCAAGACCGCTCAGGAACAGCTTCCCCGGGCCGGTCATTACGGATTCGCGGTGCTGATGTTGGATGCCCCTTGGGAATCCGATTGGGACCATTCGCCCAATGAATACCTCGTTGGGAGTGGAAGTTGGGGATCAGGGAACGCACCTTGGCGCATTACGCCCAGCCCCCTCCAAGGGGGCCAACCGGGGCTCGACTACTTGGCCCAGCAGGCGGCGCAGCAGGGCATTGAACTGGTCTTGTGGAACACCCCGGGCCATTTATCCAATTCATCACCACTCCTTCTGGAGCATCCAGAATGGGTCAGGTGGAGCATCAGTGGTGTTCCGGAGGTGGCCGGCTATGACGATGTGACGGGTACGGTGCTGGATGGCGGTTGGTTTGATTATGCCTTGGGACAGGTCAAGTCTATCCACACCAGCGCGCCATTCTCTGGCTTTTTGGTGGATTCTTGGCTCACTTTTGGAACCTACGTCGACGGCGGCGCGGCTCAGCCCGAGCCGGTGCTGTCGACCTCCATGGCTATGCAAAAGGCTTGGCGGGACGCCGGCATTACAGAGATATACATTGAAGGGGCAGGGCCGATCGGTATCTCCAGCGGGGGTTTTGGTGCCGAGTCCTTGGGCACCGCCGAGGATGCAGCGGCGAGAGAAGCATATTCCAGGATCAAAGGCCGTGAATACGGGCTTTATCGTTACAGTGCAGATATGGTTGTAGAGCCAGAAAGTTATTACCGGACCCTGGCTTCCAAGGGAGTGGTTCCGGTTTATGGTGCGCAGATCGGAAGTCTTTGGTCCGACGAAACCATGAGCTTCATCCGTAGATACAACCTGGACTACAAGCGAGTTTACCACTTTATGCAACATCGCCATCTCATTGGAGACGGAGATCAATGGCTCGGGGTGAGTTGGACCAAGGATGGATTTGCCGGCGAGGTGCTGTTTGCCTTTAGCCAATTTGATCATACCGTTGCCCAATGTGCACTGGTGGAAGACGTGAGTAGCGGTACTACCTTCAGGCCGCAAGGTGCTTTCACCACAGAACCCTATCATACTTATTTGATCTTCGATGGCACACCTGATGAGGCCGGTGAATGTACCGCATGTGCCATTCAAGGGGTAAGGTTCGAGGGGGCATATACCTCGATTCCGGCCATGGGCGATCTATGGCCCAACACCTGGGCAGACGATGGGAATCTGTATCTCGCCTTTGGTGATGCAACCGGAATGACAGACTGCCTTCCTACCCTGTTATTGGATCAATTCGACATCTATGATGAGGCATATGTGGAGCAGAGCCCAGGTTGTTACCTGGTGAAGGATATGAACAATGAGTATTGTCAGGTGTTCAGTTGCGATAGTTGTCTACCGCTCTGCCAGTATACGAATGCCGGGCTTATTCGGCTCAGTGGGACGGTGCCAAATTTTGATCCCTGTACCGGGCCAGATCAGTGTGTAGTAGGGCGTCATATTCCATACGGTGATCTTTCGGCCCTTACTACCTCCGATAAACCATCGAGCCTAATATTCATCAATGGGCGCCTCTACGCCCATATGCACTATCCAGCCGGCGAACCTACCCACGGCTATCTGGCCTACTCCGACGATTATGGCGTCCAATGGCACAAGGTAGATGGGAGTCCTTGGGGCGCAGATAGCAACTTCAAGGTCATGATGTTTATCAATATGGGCCAGGCCTACGAGCTCAACCGCGATGGCTACCTCTATGCTCTTGCCACACCCGGAGAGGTGGGCAGTGTTCCAACGGATCAGCAGATCTATCTTGCCAGGGTGCCTATAACACAGGGATATAGGGTGGATCCAACCGACGATCCCATATTGAACTACGCTAATTATGAATACTACGCTGGGCTTGATGACTCCGGCGAACCAATCTGGTGTTCCGACCAAAAGAGCGCCGTTCCTTTGGCGGGCTTGCATACCCGGGCCCAGTGTTCAGCCATGTATCATGAGTACACAAATACATATCTACTCTTCTGCGGTCTGGTCGGTACGGCTCCTGGGGAAGAGGCTGGACAATCTGGAGTAACCGATCCCATTCCAGTGGCCGCCCTGTACGAAGCCGCCAATCCTTGGGGGCCATGGAGGCGGGCCGGACTGGTGCCTGGAGGATTCATAGGCAGTCTCATCCCCAAGGATAGCGGGCCCGGCTGGGTCTATTTCACCGCCGCTGGAGGGGGTGGCGTCACTTACAACCTGAATATTGGGAAACTCATACTGGATCTGAAGTGATTTATGGGCGAAGATTGTAGCGGGCCGAAGAGACGGCACGAGGATTTCGGATGAAGATACTTGTCTATCCCCACGAGATATTGAAGAGCAGGGCCGAGCCGGTGCGCCGGTTGGACGGGGCCATAAAACGGTTGGCCGACGAGATGCTGAAGACCATGTACAAGGCCGAGGGAATAGGTCTCGCCGCAAACCAGGTAGGAGAGCTGGTGCGGCTGGTGGTGATAGACATACAGAGGCCGCCTGAAGAGGGCGGCACCGATGGCCCACTGGTCTTGGTGAATCCCGTCATAGTCGCTGGCGACGGTGAGGAGGTGGCGGAGGAGGGCTGCCTGAGCGTACCGGGCTACGGTGCGCCGCTGAAGCGGTTTTCCGAGGTGGAGGTGAGTTGTTACGACCTGGACGGCAAGGAGCTGCGTTTCGGCGCAGGGGGGCTTCTGGCCAGGTGTATTCAACACGAGATCGACCATCTTGACGGCATCTGTTTCGTCGACAGGCTCAATCCTGTGAAGAGGGCCCTTTTCAGGAAGAAATGGGCAAAGATCCTGGCGAGGTTGGAAGAGGAGGCCAATGACCGTTAGGCGGTTCCGCATAGTGTTCATGGGGACTCCTGAGTTCGCTGTTCCATCTCTGCGGGCGCTTCTGGAGTCGGGGGAGGAGGTGATCCAGGTGGTCACCCAGCCAGACAGACCCAAGGGACGGGGCCGCAGGCCTGTGCCGCCTCCGGTGAAGCTGTTTGCCAAGGAGAAAGGGCTTCCGGTCAGCCAGCCGATCAAGGCATCGGCCCCCGAGTTCGTGGAGGAGGTGGCCGGCCTGGCTCCGGACCTGCTGGTGGTGGCTGCATACGGTCAGATCCTCTCCAAGGAGCTCCTTTCCGTTCCATCCATTATGCCCATCAACGTTCATGGTTCACTCCTGCCCCGCTACCGGGGAGCGGCCCCTATCCAATGGGCTATCCTCGACGGCTGCAGGGAGACAGGAATAACCATTATGGAGATGGACGAGGGCATGGATACGGGACCTATCCTGCTTCAGGAGAGCCTGGAGATAGGGGCGCGGGAGAGCTTTGGTTCGCTGTACGGCCGCATGGCAGAGCTCGGCGCGCGGCTGCTGGTTAGGGCCCTCGGCCTTTTGAAGGAGGGGCGTCTGACTCCGAGGCCCCAGCCAAGTGAAGGTGCCTCTCTCGCCCCGATGATCACCAAGGAAATGGCGGAGATAGATTGGGAGAAGGGCGCGGTCTCGATCTTCAACCTTGTCAGGGCCCTTGATCCCTCGCCAGGGGCCTACTCCTTTCTGGATGGACACCGCGTTCGCCTCTTCTCTCCCCATCTGCCAGGAGGGGATATCGGGGAGGCAAGGCCGGGAGAGGTGATCCGGGCGGATGCAGAGGGCTTGGCCGTGGCCGCTGGAGACGGGGTGGTTGCCTTCGAGGAGATCCAGTGGCCGGGCAAGCGCAGGCTCAAGGCCGCCGACTTCCTCAGGGGGCGGCCCCTGCCGCCGGGAGTCCGCTTCTCCTCCAGCCATGTCAAAGGTTAGGTCCGCGGCCCTGCGCGCCCTCGTCTCATGGGAGACGACACCGGCCCGCCTCAGGAAGCCCCTCTCCGCTGTGGCGGCCGCCCATGTTCCAGGTCCTGGGAGGCGGGAGAACGCGCTCCTCTGGGAGCTGGTAAACGGGGTCGTCCGCTGGCGCTCCCTTCTCGACTACCACCTGGACCGTCTTTTGTCCAAGCCCTCTGGCATTCCCCTGAAGGTCCGAATAGTGCTCAGGATCGGCGCATACCAATTGCTGTTTCTGGATGGTGTGGCGGTTCACGCTGCCGTTGGAGAGAGTGTTGAGCTGCTGGCCAGGGCTGGTCACGCCTGGGCGAAGGGGTTGGTCAATGCTGTGTTACGGCGTATCGCCAGGAGAGTGGAGTCCAAAGGGAGAGAGGCTGCGAGGCTTGTGGAGAGGAAGGGGATGGCCTGGAAGCAGTGGGCCGCCGCTGCCTTTGCCTATCCAGTCTGGATGGCGGCCCTGTTCGAGGCCGATTATGGCAGGGCCGGAGCGGAAGAGATTATGCGCTTCAACAACCAGAGGGCCCCTCTGGTGCTCAGGGTGAATCTCAGGCGTATAGGCCTGTCTGAGTTTTTGGCTATGATGCGGGAGAACGGAGTGGCGGCAAGGCCAGGGGGCATCTCTCCGGCTGCCGTGATAGTGAAGGATGTCACCTCTCCCTCTTCGCTGCCAGGGTTCGGGGAGGGGCTGTTCTATGTCCAGGATGAGGCGGCACAGCTCGCCTCTTTCGCCATTGCTCCCAGGAAGGGAGAGCGGATACTCGATATGTGTGCAGGAGTAGGTGGCAAGACTACACACCTGGCAGAGCTCGCGGATGCGGAGATATGGGCCAGCGATCCCGAACCGGCCAGGCTCTCCCTGCTGGAAGAGAACGCCCTTCGCCTTGGAGCAGACGGGATCAAGACAGTGGATCCCGATGCCCTAATGGAGCACGGGCCCTTCGATGCCGTGATGGTGGATGCTCCCTGCTCTGGGCTGGGCACCATCAGGCGCCATCCTGACATAAAGTGGAACCGAACCCCTTCCTCCATCGCTTCGCTGGCCGCCAAGCAGTGGTCCATCCTGGAGCTTGGCATCAAGTGCCTCAGACCAGGGGGGCGGCTTCTCTACTGTACATGCACCCAGACGCGGCAAGAGACCTTAGGGGTGGTTGATAAATGCATTCAGCGAGGAGGGGGCATGGAGATCGCCGACTTGAGGCTGACCCTGCCAGAGCCTGCCCGCCGGTTCGTTGACAATGCCGGATTCTTCCGTACCGCGCCCATTTCGATGGGCCCCGACCTCTTCTTCATGGCGCTCCTGAAGAGGGGCTGACACACTGGAGCCCTTTCTCCAAGGCCAGGAGATCCTCTTCCAGCAGCTTCAGGAATCCTCTCCCCTTCCTTATGTCTGAGCGGGTCAACACTGCACCGGTGCTCAACGCCAAGGGGCGCGCCCCGGTCTCCTTGGCGATCACTTTGGCGGCCTTGGGGCTTTCGCCTTTTATGAAGAAGATGGCGGGAAGGCCCGACCTGCGCACCAGGGATATTATCTCCGCAAGGCGCCTTGCGCTTGCGTGGGCATCTGGCGAGAGCCCTTCGAGGGCTACCT
>WFVQ01000122.1 GCA_015491585.1 Deltaproteobacteria bacterium | reverse complement strand
GAATTATTCCCATCTTCTTGACACTCTCTTTTTCAATAAGTATTTGTTTTTATTTTATTTCTTGACAACCACCACTTCTTTTATTATGGTCTTAATAAGCACTCCAACTATTTTCCTACACAATATGAAGGAGGGTCAAGACCATGAGAGAGAGATCCTTTGGCGGCGGAATGGGGAATCGGTGGCAGCTCATTTTGAAAGTGGGCGGCCTTCTCTCTGGTCTTGGCCTCTTCTTGCTTTTGGGGCCATTTTCTGCGGTGATCGTGGTGGTTGCAGTCGCGGTGATGCCTTTTTGTGAGGCCACCGCACCCAAGTGGTCTCCTGTTCCCCTGGCCGACGGAGAGTCTATCGGTCTCTGCCCTGCCGGCAGCGGAGGGGTCATTGAGCGGTGGCTCGATTCTTTGGCCGCGCACAAGGATGAGCTCCTCGGGCTGGTTATATGCGGCGCGCTCTCGTTCCTGCTGGGGCCATTCGTGGCCGTGGTCTTCCTGTTCATGATGCCTCAGCTCATGAGGCTTGGGGAGGATGCCCGAGAGCCCAGCCTGTTTCCGGTGGAGTGAAGGGGGGCTTTATGGATACTAAACGAAGAGACAGGCGGTTCCTGGAAGGGGAAGTGGGGCGCTATCCGATGGCAGCCGGAGAGGTCCATCCGTTCTTGTTTGCCTCTTCCCACCCGTGCGGGGCTTCACTCGATGAGGATGGCTGTGCCTGGAGCAGGCTGGAGTTTCTGATTCACGAGGTCGGGTTGAGCCGCTCGCAGGCCCTGCGGTTGTTGAGGGAGAGGGGAGGCTGAACCCTTATAGCTGTGGCCGGCTGCTGGGTGAAAGTTGGGGCCGTGCTTGAGGATGAATGAGCACGCGGCGTCTTGGCCGCGTTTTTTTATGCAACGCCTAAGATTGGTGCTGATTATGGCGTGGGGAAATATGTGGGTGGAGGGGGCCCGGAGGCCCCCAAACGGTGGAGCGGGTGGTGTGTTAGCCACCCATGACGGCGCCGAACCAGCTCTTTATGAAGCCTATCGGGCCGCCGGCCTCGATCAGGCCGCCGATAACGCATGCCACCACCCAGAGGCCGAAAAGCCCCATCCCAACGAAGGAGACACCGAGCGCCCCGGCGATTACCTTGGTGCTTATGCCGGTCTGTGCCTCGTCGATGGTGATTCCCAACTTCTTTGCAAGTGCGTACATAGCGACCTCCTTTCTTGTCCTTATTCGATAAACTCAAACTTTACCTTATTTATATTCAGTGAAGTGGCTCTTGTCAAGAAAAAAATAAATAAAATCAATATGTTATATAAATTCAAACTTACGATAAACCTCCCTGTTTGTGATGTAAGGAAAATATGAAACATTAGCATTTCTGTTAAATAGGAAATTAAAATTTCCATTCGTTTGTGCGGGTTGGCGCAAGGTGGAGATGTGGTGTAAAATTTTTTAAAAGGATGAAACAAGGGCTGGGAGGTCCACTATGAAGCAGAAATGCATGAATTGCGGGGAATTGTTGCCTGATGACGTCAGGACGTGTCCTTTTTGCGAGGCAGAAGTGCCCCAGGCGGAGCCTGTTGGCGAAGAGGCCGAGGAACCGGCAGAGATTTCTGAAGAAGAGGCCATCTCCATAGAAGAGGGCACTCTAATAGATGGACGGTACGAGATAGAAGAGAAGGTGGGCACAGGCCCTAAGGGGCCGGTCTTCAAGGCCTATGACAAGGCGCTGGACCGGACTGTTGCAATTAGGATCATACCTGCTTCCCTGCTGCGTTCTCCAGAGGTCCTTACGCGTTTTAAGGACTCCCTGCTCCATGCCCAGTCGTTTGCCCACATGAATGTCGCTCAGGTTCTTCAGCATGGAACGTGGGCGGGAAATACCTATGTTGTCACCGAGTTCATCGAAGGCGTGCCTCTGCCCAAGTGGCTTGGGAAGCGAGGGGGTTCCCTCATACCCAGTGCTGCGCTGCCCATAATCAAGCAGGTGGCCGCTGCGCTGGATGCGGCCCATGCTGTGAATCCTCCTATACTTCACTGTTTACTAAATCCCTCCAATATCATAGTAGAGCCTCATGGCAGGGTCAGGGTCCTCGATTTCGGCCTCTCCGTACTTCTTGCTGCTCCTGAGCTCAAGCTGAGTATAGAAGGGGACGTGAATGCGTTGGCATACCTCGCCCCGGAACAGATTAGAGGTGAGGAGGTGGGGCCCTGGACGGATATCTATTCTCTTGGGGCCGTCTTCTACTATCTTCTCTGCGGCAGGCCACCTTTTACCGGCGATGATGCGAGATGGAAGATCATGTTCGAAGAGGCAGCCTTGCCCGATGAACTCCCAGATTATGTCGCATCCGTCCTCTCCGCGCTTCTATCCAAGGAACCGTCAGCCAGGCCCTCCAAGGCCGGTGACGTGTCGAAGGCCCTTGAGAGAAAACAGGAACTGGACGAGGATCGGGATCAGGGCGAGGAACCCCCTGCTGTACTTCAAGGCGGAGCGTCTCAGCCTCCCAATAAGGGTAAGGGCGGCATGGTAGGGTTGGCGGTGGCTGCCCTTGCCGTGATAGCAGTTGCTTTCTTCTTCCTGCGTGGCGGAGAGGAGGAAAAGGGAGCATCGCCGGTGGCGCCTACGCCACAGGTGACACACTCTGCCGGAGAGTTGAAGGAAGAGCGGGTGGGCACTGCCGAAAAGAAGGGGAAGGTCTCAGTGGCATCTTTGGCCAAGGAGCCTCCGTTGTTGATTGTGCGTTCCAGGCCCGACGGCGCCGCCATCTTCATAGATGGAAAGGAGGCGGGAAAGACACCTCGCACCTTCAGAGAGCTTACCGAGGGGAAGCATGAGGTCAGGGTCCTGCTGGATCGCTACGAGGAGTATTCGAAGAAGCTCAAGCTGGCAAGTGGTAAGAGATACACCCTTACAGTCAAGCTGGTGCCGGAGCCCTACGGCGATATAGAGGTGAGGAGCGAACCCGATGGAGCAGATGTGTTCTTTGACGGCAAGAAGGTAGGGGTCACGCCCTATTCAGCCGAGCGCGTCCCAATAGGGAGCCACAAGGTTTCTCTCTCCCTTCCATGTTACCGTACCTTGGACAAGACGGTGAAGATCGTCCCCTTGAAGAAGCTCACCCTCGACCTGAGCTTGAAGCCGGCTTGCGGTACGGTGGCCCTTGCCAGCCAGCCTGCAGGTGTCAGGCTCTCCATCGACGGCAAGGACGTGGGCAAGACGCCTTACAGGCTCGAGAACGTGCCGGAAGGAGAGCTGTTGGTTGCGCTGGAGGAGGAGTGTTACCATCCGCTGAAGAGGAAGGTCAAGGTTGTTGCCGGCAAGGAGTTGGAGTACAAGTTTTCATTGAAACCCTCGTGTACCAATTTGAAGATGACAAGCAAACCGTCAGGTGCAGATGTCTTCATAGACGGGAAGAAGGTAGGCAAGACTCCTTTCGTGCTTGCCAAGTTCCAGAAGGATAAGGTGAAGTTGCGGCTCGAAAAGGAGTGCTATGCCCCTGTGAAGCAGGAACTGGCGCTGAAGCCAGGTAAGGAAAACAGCTTCTCTTTCGAGTTGAAGAGGATCTGTGGCGGTCTCAAGGTTTCCTCTAACCCCAAGGGCGCCAAAGTGTTCATCGACGGCAAGAAGTTGGGGAAGACACCTTTAGACATGCCCAGGCTGAAGAAGAAGCGTGTCCGTATAGAGCTTAAGAAGGAGTGTTATGCTCCGATTAAAAAGGGAGTTGATCTGATACCTGGCAAGGTGACACGGCTGGATTACAAGCTCAAGCCAGTGTGTGGTTCCATAAAGGTGGAGTCCAATCCTGCGGGTGCAGAGGTGTACTTGGATGGCGAGGCCGTCGGGAAGACCCCGTTGGTGAAAAAAGGTCTCAAGGCCGGCAATGTTGAGGTGGTGGTGCGCCAGGGGATGGCGACCTGGAAGAAGAGGGTCAAGGTCGAGGCGGGCAAGGTCAAGACAGTTACCGCTAAGCTGACCAAGAAGGACTATTGGGTGGAGCCGGTCACTGGCATAGAGTTCGTCTGGGTGCCTGGTGGCTGCTTCGAGATAGGATGCGGCCCGTGGCAGGATCGTTGCTCTGCGGATGAAAAGCCTCTGCGGGAGGTGTGCGTCGATGGCTTCTGGATAAGCCGCTACGAGGTGACCCAGGCCCAGTGGAAGAAGCTGATGGGCAACAATCCCTCGAAGTTCAAGGGTGACGACAGGCCGGTGGAGCAGGTCTCCTGGAACGATGCCCAGGCCTTCATAAAGAACCTTGAAAAGGCACACGGCGGCAAGGTGCGATTCGCGCTTCCTTCTGAGGCCCAGTGGGAGTATGCCTGCCGCAGCGGCGGAAAGCCGGAGTTGTTCTGCGGTGGCGATGACGAGTACGCCTATGCTTGGTTCAGGAAGAACAGCGACGGCGAAACCCACGAGGTGGGCAAGAAGCGTCCTAATGGCCTGAAGCTTTACGACATGAGTGGAAACGTACAGGAGTGGTGCCGCGATGATTATGTCCCCAATTTTTACGCCACCCTGGCGCCCAAGGCCAAGAATCCTGTTGCCACAGGAGGCGCGATCGGCAAGGTGATCAGGGGGGGGGCGTACGATGGGTTCCCCTGGAAATGCCGTTCATCCAGCCGTTACTTCAATGCTCCCGGCGCCAAGGACAGCAATACGGGATTCCGTGTCGTGCGCGAGGGGCACTGAGACAAGAAGGGGATATGGTTGAGCGTGACTGCGCGGAGGAGACGCCGCCGGTCCTGGGCGTATTCGATTCCGGGATCGGTGGCCTCACGGTTGTGAGGGAGATAAGGCGTCTCCTACCCGCCATTCCAATGGTCTATTTCGGGGACACGGCCAGGACTCCCTACGGCACGAAGAGCACCGAGACCTTGCGGCGGTACGCCGAGGAAGACAGCGAGTTTCTGCTATCGCACGGAGCCAACATCCTTGTAATCGCCTGCCATAGCGCTGCTTCCGTGGCGCGTGATCACGTTGCGGGCCGTTTCCCGGTGCAGGTGTTCGACGTGGTGGGCCCCGCTATCGAGACGGCCGTTCGCGTGACCAGGAATGGAAAAATCGGGCTCATCGGCACGCGGGCGACCGTGGAGAGCGGGGTGTACCAGGAGACCATAGCGCGCCTCGATCCATCCATAGAGGTAGTGCCTCAGCCGTGTCCCCTCCTCGTCCCCCTGGTGGAGGAGGGATGGCTGCGGCGCAGGGAGACCAGGATGATAGTGAGGAAGTATCTGCGGCCCCTCAAAGAGAAGGGCGTGGACACCTTGGTGTTAGGATGTACCCACTACCCCCTGCTCAAGGGGGTGATATCGGAGAAGATGGGGAAGAGGGTAACCATAGTGGACCCTTCAGAGGCGGTTGCGCTCCGGGTCAAGGAATATTTGGAGAGAGAGGGGAAGAGACCTGGGACCGGGCCAGCCAAGGAGCTCTTCTTCCTCTCCGACATACCGCCGGTCACCGGGGAGATCGCCCGGAGGTTCATGGGCAGGCGGATAGAGTTCCTTCCCGCAGAGCCTGGAAGATCTAACCCAGGACCTTCTCCTTCCTGAACCTTATGCCCATTGCATTGACCGGGCATATGGCCACGCACAGCTCGCAACCCCGGCACGACTCGGGCTCGAATATCACCTCCCTGGTCTCGGGGTCTATATAGAGCGCCTTGGTGGGACAGATGCCCGTACAGGCCCCGCACTGGATGCAGGTCTCTTCGTCTCTATTGATCTCCTGGGAGACCGATTTGACCTTTACTCCCTGCTCCCTTAGAAACTTGAGTCCTTCCTGAACCCTCTTCTTCAGCCCGGAGATCTCCAGAACCATCAGGCCTTCCTGCCCTGGAAGTATCTCTGCCTTAAGTATGTTGAAACAGAGGTCGAATTCCCTGCTCAGAGAACAGACGAGGGGTTTGTCTGTGACCTCTGGGGGGAACCTGAGTACGAGCATCCTGGTGTACATACTTTCTCTCCCTGCGGATTCAGGTTATAAAGGGCCTGCGCCGGGTTGCGGTTGCAGCGCTGGAATGCCTAAAGGATAGTCAACCCCATGCGAGAAGGCAAGCAAGTACAGTTACGCTCCGTTGTCAACGCCGGAATATCTGCCCAGGAGATCGCGTTCGATATTGACGGCGTGGTCACGGATACCATGTCCTCCTTCTTGCGGATAGCCAGCGAAGAGTATGGTCTTCTGGGGCTGAAAAAGGAGAATATCACCTCCTATTGGCTGGACAAGTGCCTTGACATTCCTCAGACCGTAGTGGACGAGATCGTGCACAGGATTCTCGAGGATCCATTCGGATCAGGGCTCACTTTCCACAGCGGTGCCAGGGAGACGCTGCAGGAGATATCGGCCGTTTCCACTTTGCGCTTTGTGACGGCGAGACCCTTGGGAGGGCCCATCGAGGAGTGGTTGCTAACGAACCTCGCTGTCGATGCCGATAAGTTGGTTGTAGTGGCCACGGGGAACCACGCTGCAAAGGGCGGTATCCTCCGGGAAATGGGGGTGCGGTATTTTGTCGAGGATCACCTGGGGACTTGCATCGATCTCCATGCAATGGGTATCAATGCCATAGTCTTCGACCAGCCGTGGAACCGGGGGGACGATACCTGCGTGCGAGTGAGGTCCTGGGGTGAGCTCGCCTCCATGATCCACCTGGAGTGAAAGGCGGGAAATGGGTTTGGCTGAAGGGCAGAGGACCAGCTGTTCCAAGTTAGTCGCAGAACTTGTACCCGTGATCGCCGGTGGGGTCGCCCACGAACTGGCTAACGTGTTTTCCGCCCTCTCGGCCCAGCTGGATTCCGCTGTACAGGCCGGAGAAGAACCCAACGCCACCGACAATGCGGTTAGGGCGATGCGTGCCCTGATAGAGAGGGGCACCAACGCAATCTCTCTTCTCAATTCGCTGCTATCCCCTTCTCTCGCCGGTGAGACGCGGGTTTCTCTGCCGGTTGCCAGGGCCGTGGAGTGTATCCGGCTCTGCTCCTCTTCTCATGTGGTGAGGGTAGAGCAGGACTCCGGCCTCCTGGAGAGGTGCAGATGTGCCGGCGACGCTCTCTTCGCCCTCACCTTCTGCCTGCTCATGGAAGGCGTAGAGGCGGCTCCCAATGGAGGCCTCATTGATCTCAGGATCTCTTTGGACCGCGATTCTTCCATGCTCAGGTGTTCCCTCTCTCTCGCCGCCTCTCATGGACCAGACGGTTCAAAAGGAGAAGGTGCAGCCCTTATGGAGTGCAGGCAACTCGCCGAGGCTTTTGGGGGATGCTGGAGAGAAGATCATGGCGAGGGAAAACTGGCTCTCTCTTTTCTGCTGCCGGTGAAAATGGAGCATGACCACGTGAAGGATGAGGCCCCTCCTCCACCGCTGGACGGGCAGGGAGAGGTGGTGTACGTGGTAGAGGACGAGGAGCCGGTGAGGTCCCTGATGGTTAAGATGCTGGTCAAAATGGGACATCTTGCGTTCGGCGCCGGCTCGTGCGCAGAGGCTGCGGCAGAGCTGAAGATACTGGGCGACACCGTATCCGTTCTGGTCATTGATATAGGGCTTCCGGATGCAAAGGGGCCCGCCTGTTACGAACGGTTGGCATCTTTCCTGGGAGATGTCCCGGTGATCTATGTGTCGGGCGCGACACATCCTCCTGAGTCACTTTATCCCGACACGGCGTTGTGCCTGGTAAAACCGCTGGTGCCTTCGACGCTGGAGGAGGCCATATCCATTATCCAGCGGAGGCGGAAGATCTTGAGCCCTCTTTAAGGCCGTCTAGGACCTTTCTTACCGTAGTCGCCAGCACTTCCCTGTCCACGGGCTTGTATATGATTCCGTCTACTTGTAGCTGTTTGCCCTCTCCAGAGACTATCTCCTTGGCATATCCGGTGCAAACTATCACCGGCGTCCGCGGCGACACCTCCTTTACCTTGCGGGCTATGGCCGTGCCGCTCACCTCGGGCATGGCGAGATCTGTTATGACAAGATCAAACTCGCTGGCTATGTTTTCGATGAGTTCCATCCCGCTTTTGCTGTCTGTCACGCTTACCACGGCGTAGCCAAGAGAGGAGAGCATGCGCCTCAAGGTCTCTGCCACGTGGGGCTCGTCGTCCAGGACCAATATCCGTTCCGTTCCGCCTGGAAGGGTCACTTCCCCGGCCCTATCCAGATTCTCCCCTTCATCGGGCTCGGATAAGGGGATGACTATCTTGAATTTCGAACCCTCTCCGACCCTGCTCTCCACCTCTATGGTGCCGCCCAATCCTTCGACTATGCCTTTCACCACTGCCAGACCAAGGCCGGTCCCCTTGCTTTGTGGCTTAGTGGAGAAATAGGGATCGAAGATCCTAGGCATTATATCGTCTGGTATTCCGCTTCCCGTGTCCGTGACCTCCAATTTGAGCCATTCTCCTTCTTTCTCACCTGCTTGGCGCTCCTTAGCAACGGTTACGGTTATGAGCCCATTTTCACAGTCTTCCATGGCATGATAGGCGTTTACGCAGAGGTTCATGAGAAGCTGGTTGATGGAGGATGGATCGGTGTTCACGATCATCTCCTCAGAGGTGACTTCCTGGTTTATGCTGATATTAGAAGGAATAGACGCCCTTATGAGTTTCAGGGTCTCCTTGATGATGGGAACCACATTTATCGGTTTCCGTTCTCCCGGAAGCTGCCGGCCTATGGTCAGGAGCTGGTGTATCAGCTCTTTCGCCCTCTTGCCGGCCTCCAGGACCTGCTGGAGATCGCTTCTGGCCTGGTGCCACTCTTCCAGTGATATGTATGCGAGTTCGGCGTAGCCGAGAATGGCGGTCAAGATGTTGTTGAAGTCATGGGCAATCCCGGTGGCCAGCACACCCAGGGCTTCCATCTTGTGAGCATTGCGAAGCTGGCGTTCCAGTTCCAGCCGCTGGGCCTCTGCCTGTTTGAGCGTGGAGATGTCCCTCAAGATGAGCAGGGAGAAAGGCTTTCCCCCGCTCTCAATGCGCGTCGAGGAGAGGAGGCAGGTTTTGCCACCGCGTTCTCCTCTGTGCAGGCTAACCTCCATGTTCTCTATGTCGGGCAAGGGGGCTTGCTGCCAGGGTTGTTCCTCTGAGCTGTGGGCTATGAGGCCGAGGGCTGAGACCCGCCGTCCTTTCAGCTCCTCTCCAGTCATCCCCAGAAGCTTGCAAGCTGCCTCATTGGCCTCGGAGATCCGGCCGGTCCCGTCGATCAACAACATGGCATCTGGGCTCGTGTAGAATGCAGTCCTGAAACGGGTTTCAGCCTCACCTATGGAGCACACCATTCGGTAGAATGCACTGGAAACTAATAGGTTGGCGGCGGTCACGAAGCCGAACACGATCAGGAGCAATTGTTTCAGGCCCTTGGAGATGGAGTCGTCCACGGGCACGGTTATTACAAGCCGGAGCCGCAGGGGAGGGGCCTTTTTTGTCCGTTCCCGCGTGCCTTTTGTCCGCTGTAGCGGAATGGAGGTCGGGATCTCCAGCAGCGTGAAGGCCACCAGCCTCTCTTCCAACATTATTGCCCCGGTCCGTCTTTTCTGCATCTCTTTCCAAATCTCCGGCTCTGCTTCGGGCATGGCGGTGGTGCCCTGGCTGCCTGGAGCCGGCCAGACCACATCGCCGCTCCTGCGCATAAGCACCCTTCCAGATTCATCCACGAGCCTGAAGTTGAACGGCATCTTGGCCGCCAGTTTTTCCAGAGGGAAGCAGCCTATCAGCAGGAGTTTCTTTCCTCCCGGCTCTTTGCCTAAGGGCACCAGGAACAGGAGATGTGGTATAGCACCTCCTCCTTCGCCAGGGAACGGATCGTGAAGGCGGATCGATATGCGCCCTGCCGGAGGCACCGGAAGCCGAGAGAAGGCTTTGGGAAAGAAGCCCTGTGTGCTCCTTGCGTCGGAACGGCATCCTTCCCTGAGCGGAGATATCCCCGCCACCACCGGTCCGCTCTGTTCCACCACTCCAATAAAGTCCCATCCAGCCCCCATGTGGCACAGCGCCTCCAACTCCTGTCTCAAGAGAGAAGGATCCCCTTTCTTGATCAGGAGTGCCACACCGGGGGAGTCGTGAAGCAGTAAGATGTCGTGCCTTAGGGATGAGACCTTTTGCAGCAATTCATCTCCTTCGTGCAGGGTCTTGTAGCCAAAGAGTTGCAACTGGTCTTGGACGGCCTTTTTCGATTGGTGCTGATAGATGAACGCCAGCACCGCTCCGGCCAGGGCCGTCAGGAACAGGAACAGGACCACCGCTGCGACTACCGTCTGGCAACGGCTGCTCCCGGCACCAGGATCCCTTTTGCACGAAAACGCCATTTGCATGGTCTCCGCTTCCTCGTTTGGCTCCATGTCCATGGAATCCTTTACTTCTTAGCAAATAGGATGCCTTGATACAATCCGTTTTCAATGCATTGCCCCCTATTTTTGGAGGAGGGATCCGTATATAGGGCCGGATCAGATGGCCGCTGGAATGCGGGAGGTGGTATCTGTGCCACCTGCGGTTTCCCCTTGAATCCGCCTATTCAAGGGAAAATGCGTCGGGACCGAATCAGAGAGAAGGAGGTTAATTTGCCACCCTTGATGGATGTGGGCCGTGCGGCCGTTGCGGCGACTGGAGACGGAGGTGCAGGTGGAGACGATATTGGTGCTGGACGACGAGAGTGCGGTAGTGGATTTCATGGCCGCCACGCTTGAAGATGCGGGATACATGGTTCACGGCGAGACGTCTCCTGAGGAGGGGCTCAAGGCCTGCCGTTCCCGCTCTTTTGATCTTGCGTGCATAGACATAAGCATGCCGGCAATGAGCGGAGTAGAGGTGGCCGGGCGGGTCATGGAGATATCGCCAGAGACGGAGATACTGATGGTTACGGGCCGTCCTGAAAGCGGGGTCCTGTCCCGTTGCCTGGAGCAGGGAATAACCCATTACCTGTTCAAGCCGTTTCAGGGCCCGCAGTTGGTGTATTCGGTTTTCGCAGCACTTTATCACCGGCGGCTCAGGCGTTCTCTCGCCGCCTCGGGGGGACAGGGCCCCTTCGTGGGGATATCACTGGTGAGCCAGAGGATCAGGAAGCAGGTGGAGCGGTATGCCGGATCCCTGCTGCCGGTGTTGATATTAGGCGAGTCCGGAACTGGCAAGGAGATAGTCGCAAGGGAGCTCCACCGTCTGGGACCACGTTCTGGTGCTCCGTTCGTCCCGGTCAACTGTGCCACCCTTGGAGAATTGGCTGACAGCGAACTCTTCGGCCACTGCAAGGGGGCATTCACCGGTGCGGTGGCCGCGTCAAAGGGTTACATAGGGGAGGCAGAGGGCGGCACGCTGTTCTTGGACGAGATCGGAGAGCTTCCCTATTCGGCCCAGGCCAAGTTGCTCAGGTTCCTGGACAACCGGGAGTACAGCAGGGTTGGTGAGAGCACCACCAGGAGTGCGGACGTTCGGGTGGTTGCAGCAACCAATCGCGATCTAAAGGAGTTGTGTTCCAAGGGAGGCTTCCGCGAAGATCTATATTACCGGCTCGCGGGAATGGTGATCGATATTCCGCCGCTGAGGGAGAGGCCGGAGGATATTCCGCCATTGGCATGGCACTTTCTCGAGGAGTATGCAGCCGCGACCGGACGCTATCTCTCCCTGGCTGCTGATGCGCTCGTGGCGTTGGCAGAATATCCTTGGCCCGGTAATGCCCGGCAGCTCAAGAATGTGGTCTGGCGTATTTGCGAGGAGGTGCAGGGCGGAGTCGTCAGGCGGGTGGACCTAATCAATCACCTCGATGTGCCGGAGAGCTCCATAGAGAGGTATCAGGATGCCAAAAAGGCCGCATTGGCCGCGTTCGACCGGGAGTATTTCACCAGGCTGGTGGTGGCCTCACAGGGCAGCCTGAAGCGTGCCCTCGAGCTTTCCGGCATGCACAAAAAGAATTTTTATATGAAGTTGAAGAGCGTGGGACTTTCCCTTAGGTCTATGAGCAGAGCCATTAAAAGAAGGTGATCCTGGATATATAGGTTGGCTTGGGGTGGTATTTTTGCCACCTTTTTTTGTCTTTCTCTCTCTCCCT
>WFVQ01000121.1 GCA_015491585.1 Deltaproteobacteria bacterium | reverse complement strand
TCGGATATGTTGGACACTGCAATGGCCGTGCTCATGACCAGGTCCATGGATATGATCATCGCGGACGTGAAGGCGCTCCTGGAGGTCCTGGAGCGCAGGGCCTTCGAGCACAAGGATACGGTGATGATAGGCCGCTCTCACGGCATCCACGCAGAGCCCATCACTTTCGGCCTCAAGCTGGCGATATGGTATGACGAGATGAGACGGAACCTGGCCAGGCTCGAGGCTGCCAGGGAGAGGGTGGCGGTGGGCAAGATCTCCGGGGCGGTGGGGACCTTTGCCAATATAGATCCGAGGGTCGAGGAGTATGTCTGCGGCCGCCTGGGGCTGAAGCCGGCGCCGGCGTCGAACCAGGTGGTCCAGCGTGACAGGTATGCCGAGGTCTTCTGTTCCCTGGCCATCCTCGCCAGCACGGTGGAGAAGATGGCCACCGAGGTGCGCCACCTGCAGCGGACCGAAGTCCTGGAGGCCGAGGAGTATTTCAGGCCAGGGCAGAAGGGGTCGTCTGCCATGCCCCACAAACGCAATCCCATCCTCTCCGAGAACCTCTGCGGCCTGGCCAGACTGGTCCGCTCCTATGCGGTTCCGGCGCTGGAGAACGTGGCACTGTGGCACGAGCGCGATATCAGCCACTCTTCTGTGGAGCGGGTCATTGCCCCGGACGCCTTTATAGCCGGAGACTTCATGTTGGCCAGGCTTACAGGGCTTATGGACAAGCTGGTGGTATATCCCGAAAGAATGAAGGCCAACCTCGAGATGCTAAAAGGGCTGATATTCTCGCAACAGGTGCTCCTGGTCCTGACCCAGAAAGGTGTATCCAGGGAGGAGGCATATTCCATTGTCCAGAGGAGGGCGATGGAGGTCTGGCAGGGAAAGGGCGGATTCAAAGAGCTCCTCCTTGAAGACAAAGACCTGGCCAGACACCTGAGCAGAGAGGAAATAGAGGGGATATTCGACCTCTCTTACCATCTCAAGCACGTGGACACCATATTCCAGCGGGTCTTCGGGAGGTGTTGAGATGGGGAGGCGCCAGGAGTGGAAGAGATTGAGGGAGATAATCCGGGAGCTCTCCTATCGTGAGGGCAGTTTTACCCTCACCTCCGGGAGGAAGAGCGATTTCTACATCGATTGCAAGCAGACCACCCTGTCGGCCGAGGGGGCGTATCTGTGCGGCAAGCTGCTCTTCCAGCGCATAAAGGAGGGGGGTGAGGAGGTGGCGGGCGTCGGCGGTATGACCTTGGGAGCAGACCCTTTGGTAACCGCAGTCTCAGTGGTCTCATTCATGGAGGGAGCGCCCATTCCGGCCTTCATCATCAGGAAGGAGCCCAAAGGCCACGGCACCGGCTCCTGGATAGAGGGCAAGGCCAACATCGCCGCCGGGTCTGGAGTGGCCCTGGTGGAGGACGTGGTGACTACAGGCGGAACTTTGCTCAAAGCCATCGATAGGACCGAGGCCGAGGGGTTCAGGGTGGTTCAGGTGCTTACCGTGGTGGACAGGGAAGAGGGGGGAGCTGAGGCACTGGCCCGGGCGGGGCACCGGCTCGAAAGCCTGTTCACCAGGAGCGACCTGCGATCCTGAGACACGGCCCTGGCGGTCTGTTCCGTGGGTGAGTTTTGTTCCATAGTCGCCTATCTGTTCATAGGGGTGCTCCTGAGAAGGAGCGGGCGCATGCCCGACGGCTTCTCCAGCGCCCTCAACACCTTCGTGATCTATGTCTCCCTTCCGGCCCTGGTGCTGCTGAAGGTCCCTGGCATGGAGCTGGGGCAGGATCTCCTGTTCGTTGCGCTGCTTCCCTGGCTCATGGTGGCTGTGTCGGCCGCGGCCGTGATGGCGGCCTCCAGGGCGCTCAGTTGGAATAGGGAGGTGACCGGGTGCCTGCTCCTGATGGCTTGCCTCGGCAACACGTCCTTTCTGGGGATACCAATGGTTAGGGCCTTTTTCGGAGAGGATGCCGTGGGATATGCCATGATATATGACCAGCTGGGTTCTTTCCTCGCGCTGGCTACTTACGGCTCCCTGGTCCTGGCCCTGTTCGGGAAAGAGGCAGGTGCCCGTCCAGGTCCTTGGGATGTCCTGCGGAAGATAGTGACCTTCCCGCCGTTTCTCGCTCTCATCGCTGCCCTTGCCCTCCACGGTATCCCCCAGCCCGCAGTGGTGAGAGGGATGTTGGCCAGCCTGGGCGGCACCCTCGTGCCTTTGGTGATGGTGGCGGTGGGATACCAGCTCACGCCACATATGGAACCGGGCGCCATCGTGCCTCTTGTCATAGGCCTGGCCATAAAGATGATACTGGCCCCCCTTGCGGCTACAGGGGTTGCATGGGCGTTTGGCTTGCATGGCAGGGGTGTGGATGTGGCGGTCTTCGAGGCCGGTATGCCGCCGATGGTCTCGGCTGGAGCCCTTGCCATAATGGCCGGGCTGTCTCCGCGTCTCACCGCGGCACTGGTCGGTGTAGGGATATTTTGCAGCTTTGCGACCTTGCCAGTATTGCACAGTCTCTTGGAGTGAACTTCCATTTCTACTTGCCCCTTGACCATAGAGGCGTGTATCATGCGTCTCTGTCACGGCCTTCGGCCGGTAGATCGTGTTAGTGTCAAAGGAGGTTGTCGAGATGAGAGAAAAGGTCCAAGAGGCGTTGGACAAGGTGCGGCCGGCACTCCAGCGCGACGGGGGCGATGTGGAGCTGGTGGAAGTGGATGAGGCAACTGGAGTGGTGAAGGTCAGGCTCACCGGCGCCTGCAAGGGGTGTCCCATGAGCCAGATGACCTTGAAGAACGGCATCGAGCGGTTTCTGAGGGGAGAGGTTCCTGAGGTGTCGTCCGTGGAGGCTGTCTGACGCCTTTTCGCCTCATGATCAAGCTGCTAGTAGTGGTACGGGATCCCGGCGTTGATGGTGCATGCCCTGTAGAGTTGCTCCACGAGTACCAGGCGGGCGAGATCGTGGGTGAACGTAAAAGGGGATAGTGAGAGCAGAAGGTCTGCCTCTTCCCTTAGAGATTCGTGCACACCGAAGGGGCCGCCTACGGCGAAGACCAGGTTTTCCCTGCCGTACCTGGCGCGCTCCAGGAACTCGGCGAACTCAGCGGAGTTCATCTCCTTGCCGCCGACGTCAAGCAGCACCAGGAACGGGTTGGGAGGCAGCCGTTTTACAAGGAGTTCGGCTTCCTTTTTCATGGCCTCTGCCGGAGAGAGCTTGTTCCAACCTCTGCTGGCCTTGAGCTCTACAACCCTAATTGGTATAAAACGGTTTATTCTGGACACGTAGTGGTCTATCCCATCCCTTAACCAGGGATGACCCGCCTTTCCTATCCAGAGGAGATGGAGCTTCATGTCAGGAAAAAGTGATCAAGGCCGCAAGGAGCTGTTGAGACTGCTTCCAAAGATAGACCTCCTGGTTCCGCACCTGGGGGAGGAGGCTCCCAAGGGGCTGCGGGTTAGGGCCTGCCGCCAGGTGGTGGACTCCCTCAGGACAAAGATACTTTCCGGCCATTTGGATGCCACGGAGCCCCTCTCCCTCGACCATGTCGTTGAGTTGGCGCGCAGGCGCCTCGAGGAGCTTCTCTCCCCCTCTCTAAGGAGGGTGGTCAACGCCACAGGGGTAGTGGTCCACACCAACCTCGGCCGCAGTCTCCTCCCAGAGTCCGTCATCCGTCACATGGAGGAGACGGCACGCAACTACTCTAACCTGGAATACGATCTCGCGAAAGGCGAGCGGGGAAGCCGTTATTCCCACGTTGAGGAGATCCTGTGCGAGCTGACCGGTGCCGAGGCCGCCCTGGTTGTAAACAACAACGCCGGTGCAGTGCTCATCACCCTGGGCACGCTGGCGGCGGGCAGGGAGGTGGTGGTCTCCAGAGGGGAACTCGTGGAGATAGGGGGCTCCTTCAGGATCCCCGACGTCATGGCGAGGAGCGGCGCCATCCTAAGAGAGGTCGGGGCGACCAACCGCACCCATCTCAGGGATTACGAGGCCGCCATATGCGACGAGACCGCCCTGTTGATGAAGGTCCACCAGAGCAATTTCCAGGTGGTGGGATTCACCAAGTCGGTATCTGTCTCTGAACTGGCTGCCCTTGGCCGTGAACGGGGGCTGCCGGTCTACGAGGACCTTGGAAGCGGTAATCTGGTGGATTTCGGCAGGTATGGCCTCATCCATGAGCCCACGGTACAGGAGTCCATCGCCGCTGGGGCGGACGTCGTGAGTTTCAGCGGGGATAAACTGTTGGGCGGCCCTCAGGCCGGCATAATAGTGGGCAGGCGCTCGCTCCTGGACAAGATCAAGAAGAACCCTCTAAATAGGGCCCTCCGTATTGACAAGCTCACCCTGGCCTCTCTGGAGGCCTTGCTCCATATCTACAGGGAGCCTGACCGCGCCGTGCAGGAGATCCCGACATTGAGGATGCTCCTGGCTGATGTGGAGGGGATTAGACGCTCCGCTCTCTCCTTGGCGAGGGGCATCAGAAGGCTAGGCCTGGAGGGACTGGAGGTGGATGTGGAACCGTGCATCTCCAGGGTCGGCGGCGGAGCGCTTCCCCTGCAGGAGCTCAAGAGCTGGGCAGTGGTCCTTGGACACCCGATGGGCGCTGCCGAGCTGGAGAAACGCCTCAGACACCACTCTCCCCCTGTGATAGTGCGTGTTGAGAACGACCGGGTGGTGATGGATGTCAGGACCCTTCAGGATGGTGAGCGTTCCATCGTTATAGGCGCCTTGGAGGCGGCACTGGTATGAAGGGCACCACTGAAGATAGGGGGTGCTCCTGGACAAGGGAATGGGATATCCGCTTGTTCGCGCCTGAGGCCGCGCGGGTCTCTCCTGTGCGATATGAGAGGCTGGAGGTTTGGGGGGAGAGGGAGCTGGACAGCCAAGGCCTGCCTCCCTTTCCATTCACCTCCCGTCAGCGGGCGAGGGCTGCCGAGGCCCTGTGTGAGGGGCGTCCCTTCTTCGACAGGGTTTCACTCACCTTTTTTCTGCCGTTTCGTTGCGGAGAGAGACGTATAGGAGTGGTGGCCCTGCATGGAGTGGACAGGACGCTGGCTCCTGACGAGGCTTCTCGATGGTTGCCGCTCTTGCAGCGCTATCTCGAGGTGGCTGTGGCGCAGTACCGGGAGCGTGCCATGACAGCCTCCGGCGGCGCCCCTCCTCCTTACGTAGCCAAGGTTTCGGGGTTGCTTCCCCTGGATAGCGGCTCCATATGCCACTGCACTTTTTCATCGCTTCGGTCCCGCGCCCCCTCCCTGCCTGAGCTGGTGAGAATGGCGCTGGCGCGTGGGGCCGCAGGTCTCGAGGTTTCGTGGCTTGGGGGGAGCGGTGCAGAGTGCTGGTTCTTTCTGCACCTTGACAGAGGCGGCAAGATGCCGCCCCCTGCTCTCCTGGCTAAGTTTCTTTCCGCCGAGGCAGGAGGTGTGAAGCGTCTCTTCCTTCACGGTCCCTGGGATGGAGGCGGGAGCCTGGATCTGGGACTGATGGCAATGCATGAAACCATCGCCCGGCTCCTTGGATCAACCGTCTGTTCCACCGCTCTGCTGGAGGGCCTGTTGCAGCGGTGCGGTCTTGAGCATGGAGGCACTCTTCCAACTCTCGATGAGCTGGGCATAAATGGGCGAAGAAGGGTGGTCGTCGTCTATTCCCCCTCAGCTCCAGGCCGTGGCGATGGGCCGTTCTCCGTGATCCCGGTTCCCTCCGGGGAGGACGCAAGGGAGCTCTTTTACCGGTGGGTTGATGGGGTTCCTGCCGATGCCTGTATAGGCGGCGCCGATTCGGCAGTCAAGGGCCTTTCGAGGGAGAGGCTGGCCCTGGCCGCGATGTGGGCCTTCGTCCATGCCTCGATGCTCGGGCCCGGCAACAGGGTGCTCTTTGATCACACGACATGGAATGTCTGGGGAGACGAACTCTCTTCATGGGGGGATTGGAGAGGCGCTGCTTGGGCCTATAGAAATGGTCTCAGGCTGGAAGGGAGAGATCCCTTGCTCTGGAACAGTCTGGGCGTCGCCTATGTGGAGGCCGGCAGGCCGTCCAAGGCAAAGGTGGCCTTCGAGAAGGCGGTGGAGTGCGATCCCGCCGACTTCATGGGGTATTACAACATAGGCGGCATATATGCAGGCCGAGGCGACCACGAGGCAGCATTCGCATGGTTTTCCAAGGCTTTGGAGAGGGCGCCGGGGGAGCTTTCCGTTGCGGTAAGGTATGCCGAGGCGGCCATGGACGCCGGGCGGCACGATCTGGCGCTCCAAGTGCTCAAGGGATTTGGGGACAAAGAGAGGGTTCCGCCGAGGGTGACCAGGCTGTTGGGCATGGCGGCTGCGAAGGCTGGAGAATGGAATACGGCGCGGTCTGCCTTGAAACAGGCGCTGCACACCTTCGGAAACGACAGAGAACTCCTCCTCCTGTTGGCCTTGTCATATCTCCATCATCCTGTGGACCGCGGGGCAGCCGTGAGGTTAAGGGAGCGCGCCAGGGAGATGGATGCCCGCTGGAGTATAGCGCATAGGGAGCTCCTTCGTCAGGTCGACCGGCTCCTTTCAGAAAAATAGAAAGGGGGCAGAAGCCCCCCTGGATATCACCTTGTTTTTGGAACGCTACCGTTTCATGTTGAGCAGTTCGTTGAGCATGTCGTCGGTGGTGGTAATGAGCCTGGAGTTGGCCTGGAACGCCCTCTGTGTTGTGATGAGTTTGACGAACTCGGTTCCTATGTCCACCGTGGACTGCTCGAGGGCATTGGAGGCTATGGAGCCCAGGCCGTTGGTCCTCGGCTGCCCTGTGATGGGTGCGCCGGACTTGGTGGTTTCCTGCCAGAGGTTCCCACCAGCCCTGGATAGATCCTTGGGGCTGTTGAAGCGGGCGAGGCCAACCTGGGCCAGTGCCACGATTCGGCCGTTGGAGTAGCTTCCAGAGATGATGCCCTGGTCGTCCACGCTCAACGACTCGAGGAAACCGGCGCCAAAGCCGTTCTGGTCGTAGAAGAGGGTGCTGGAGCGGTTTGCGTACTGGGTGGTGGTTATGGCCTCGGTCTCCCAGTTGCTGCTCACCGTATAGGTGCCGTCCTCGTTCCTGGTGACGGTCTCGGGCTTTGCCCCGAAGTTGAACTCGATGACCTGGGCGGAGGTGTCATAGCCGCTGATCTGGTCGATCTCTCCCGAAGGCGGCAGGAAGTATGCCTTTAGCTCGGGATAGTTGTGTTCTCCATAGGTCACAGAGGTCCAGCGTCCCTCCGTGGAGATGGAGACTCCGGTCTCGTCTGCCACTCCGTCCCCGTCCGTATCTATGTCAACAGTCTTGTTCTCGTGGTCGTACCCAACGATGGTGTAGTCCGCCGCGCCATCTCCGTCGGAATCTATGGGAAGTCCGTCAGTAGGCAGGTTATAGAGGTTTTCGATCTCAAAGGGGCCGCTCTCGAATGCATCCGAGAAGTCGCCGTCACCGTTGAGATCCGCTCCTGCCACAGGCTCTCCTGCATCGGTGACATCACCATCTCCGTTGCGGTCGAAGCCGACCACATGGACGGTGTACCGTTTGATGTCGGTCTCGGTGGTGTCGAAGGAGACATAGTCGTCCACGCCATCGCCGTCGAGGTCCAGCCCCTGCACCTGGACCGTGTTTGTCGCCGGGTCATAGGCGGTGAGGGTATAGGTGGCACCTCCAACCTGTATGTCCAGGGTATTGGTAGCGGAGATGTCCTCCAGCTGTTCGAACGTGAACTCGTAGCCCGCATCTATGGTGTCCAGGACTCCGTCTCCGTCTATGTCCACCTTGGTGACCAGTTTGTCGTAGATGGCATCTATCTGGCCCTGTGGAGTGAAGCGGATGAATCCCCTCATGAGCAGCCCTTTGTCCGCACCTGTTAGACCGCTTCTATCGTCCGTGGGATTCATGGTTATCAGGAATTCCCATTCGCGTTCGGTGTTTGTCCTGTCGAAGTAAGTGGTAAGCTCGTGGGTGTTCCCGAGGCTGTCGAATACATTGAGGCTTGTGCTGTACTCGTAGTGCACATTGGCGGTGAGTACCCCGTTGTTGGCGATCCAGTCCTTCACAAGGCTGTTGTTGCTCACCGGATCATTTATCCTACTGTCGAGGTTGGCGGCGACAGTCACCTGGGTTGTGGCCACAGGAGCGGAGGAGTTGCTGATCTGGATGTCGCCTATTGCCCCCACTATCTCGGCCTGACCGTTGGGTTGGACCTCCATCTCCCAGCCCTGCACCCTGTAACCGGCGGGATTGACCAGATAACCGTATTGGTCGATGCTGAACTGGCCCGCCCTTGTGTAGTAGATGCTGTTCTCCTTGTTGGGATTACTCAGGATGAAGAATCCGGTACCTGCAATGGCCAGGTCAGTGGGCGAGCTTGTGCTCTCGAAGGAGCCCTGCTGGAAGATCTGTTCGACGTCGGCCATTGCGGATCCGCGTCCTACCTGGGAGCCGCTCCTTGCGGTGTTCACCGACTGGGCCATGATGTCCTGGAACGAGGCGCGGCCTGCCTTGAATCCCATTGTGTTGACGTTGGAGATATTGTCGCCGATGACCTGCATGGCCGTACCCATGTTGGTAAGGCCGGAGACACCTGAATAGAGGGAGCTCGTCAGACCCATAATCCTACCTCCTTATATGAATGTAAACCAGTGGACGTGAAGATTCCATTGGAATATGATCATTTCTTCCTATCCTCCCACCGAATCGATCTCATCCAGAGAGATCGAGGGGCCATGATAGATGTTCAGCAAGGGGAGCCCTTCCTCTGGATACTCTATGCCCGCGACTATCCCGGATGTCTTGGTGGAGACATCCACTGGCTCTCCCTTTTCGTCTTTGGCCTCGATGGAGACATGGTATATACCGGGTTCCACCGGTTCTCCAAGGAGATCGGTGCCGTCCCAGTCGAGGGCATGGGTTCCAGGTTCCATTACCCCGGCGTCCCAGGACGCAACGATGTCTCCATTTTCATCCCTGATGGTGATCTTGCAGGAGGTGCAGGCCTCCTCCAGAGTCATCTCGAAAGGTGCGGGCCCGCTCTCCTTGACCAGCAGTTCGTTCCCATCGTATCTCACTTCGTGCCCGATGAAGGAGACCGCCATGAGCCTGGTCCTGGATTCGTCCGATTCCAGCAGCTTGGTCATGGCCTCGTTGTTGGCGTTCATCAGGTCCACCATGTTGAACTGTGCCAATTGCGAAGACATCTCGGCGCTGTCCATGGGTTTCATGGGGTCCTGATATTGCAATTCAGTGATGAAGAGGTTCATGAAGTCTTCTCTGTCAAGCGTTGCCCGCTCCTCGGGTTTTTCGAATGTTACCTCATGGCCTCCGATGGTCTGTGTTCCGTTTATGGTGGAAGCACTTTCTATCATGGTCCCCTCCTAGACTGTCAGATCCAGTCCATTGGCGCTGTTCATGACCGATGCGGCAGCGGCATCGAGAATCTCTTCTGTGGCCACAGAGGTGATAGAGCCCAACTTTTCATCGGCCGTATGTCCAAAATCGCTGGCAGAGAAACTTGGTTGCTCTTGAAATTGACCCTGGAACTGCTCTCCGGAGACGTCCACGTTGACGTCGGCCAGAGTGAAGCCGTTCTGGGCAAGGTGGTCCTTCAGGAGCTGGATCTGGCCTTCTATGATCTGTTTCACTTCAGGGTGCTCGGCCATGAAATTGGCATTAACCTGATGGTTCGAGCTCACAGACAGCTCTACGTGAAGCCTCCCCAATTCTGGCGGATGGAGCTGCAACATCGCCTTGTGCTCGCGGAGGCGCAGCGACTGCAGAAGTCCGCTTTCGATCTGTTTGATTATGTCAGCCCTTTGCCCTGCATCAAGCATGGCGGCCTGGGCAGCGCGTCCGGGCTGGGCTACACTTTTGGAAGATTCAACAGTGCCTGAAGCGTGAGCCGTCGATACGGCGCTATCCTTGGCAACTTCCGCTCCCTTGTCCACTGGCTTCAACTCTCCTCTACCGTCCACTTCGAAGTGGAATTCATCGTGGAGTGAAGAGAAGAGCGGATTGGCAAGATATCTGTCGTCGCTGGCTCGGCCTTGAGTCATGCCAGGAAATAGTTCCACATTCTGTTCAGTATAGTTCTCTTCTGAGAGAAGGGGCTGTGGAGTGCTCCCAGGGGTGTTTCCCTGCGACACTCCTCCTCTCAAGACATCCAGTAACGAGGTTCTGTTGCCGGAGAAAGAGACTTTGTCCACGTAAACGTCGAGCCTGCCACCGCTCTCTGCCTTTTGAACTTGTTCCGGTGCAGATGTTTCACCCTCTCCGATGGGGAAGAGGCGCGCTTCCTGGGATGTCCCGGCCTTGAGGCTGTTCATCTCGCCCGCTGCCTGCTCAAGGGAGGTGGAATCGGCGTGAATCATAGATGATGGTGAGTAGAGGGCAGCGGCCCTCTGCGCCTCACCCGTTATGTGCCCTATTGCATCCATCGAGAATCGCGCCGTGTACATCCAGATGCCCCAGCCCTCATCCTGGGGGAGCAACGGAGAGGGAGTCCAGCCAGGGGAACCAGAAGGCTGGACCTCGGTCTCGTTCGTAACGTCGGTTGCGGCGGGAATCATTTCAGGTGCGGCGCCCGTTCCTGTATCTGCTTTCTGTCCTATCACATTATCGGTGGCTGTATCACCATCGTTATCCCCTCCTGCCCAATGAAACAGCACGGCCAGAAAACTGAATACGAATGATATGGCGGAGGAGCCCTGTCCATCTTCAAGGCCATACGCATTCTGGGTAGCAGTAGATAAGTCGGCCTCCTGTGAGGATCCGGCTTCGGGTATTATAGAAACGCCTTCTTCTGGCACATCTGCCGTCACAGAGGACGCCTCCTCATTATTCCCTGTGATATACGATTGATCTGCCGCTCCTTTATCGTCCGGTGGCGTGAACATATATGCAAGAAATAGGAGCAGTGAGGAGAAGGTTTTTGACGTCTCCGCCCTTTCCATTGCTACCGCCTCAGGCCCGGTTGCAGCTACTGTAGGAGAAGTTTCTGTCTCAGCAGCGGAAAGATTTTCCGCTTCCGTAGGAAGTGTTTGCTCGTTTGCCGCTCCCTGGGCTGCCTCGGATACTGGCTGCGTCCCATCCGCAACCTCCTTCAATACCTGGGAAAACGACTCGCTCTGTCCGTTTACAGCCCCGTTAGAGCCGTCTGATGGAGCAGGGACGGCCCCTGTTACGGATTCTTGCGCTGGATTGAGCAATCCCGGCAGTGGGAATAGGGCCATGTCAACTACCTCCCGCAATTTTGCAGTTTTGAATTGCAGGAGATATGCCAAAAAAAAGCCCCCGATGCCGGGGGCCTTTCCGATCGGTTTGAGTTTGATGTTAACGGCTCAGTATCATGCGGCCGTCGCCTCCTATGGTTACGTGTATCTGGCTGAGGAATGTGTCTCCCAGCAGGTTCATGGCGTTGCTCGTGGAGACGAAGCAGGGGACGTCTTCTACAGTGATCCGGTTCTCCAGGGTTATGTCGAGATAGCAGATGTATCCCGATATCGTTCCACCGTTTGCTGCCACCACCTCTTGTATGGTGTTGAGGTCACAATTCCAGCCTTTTGCAGCAAATTCATTGGCATCGCCCTGAATGGTCACTATAGAGGCACCGGTGTCCACGATGAACTGGGTGCCGACGCCGTTATAGGTACCGTTTGCGTAATAGAGGTTGTCGTTGGGATCGGGCGTGATTTCCACTTCATTTTTTACAGCAGTGAAGGTCTCAGGAATGGACCACTCCGGCCACCCGCTATAGCGCCACTGCCATGTTCCTTCTATGTATCCCTCCCCAGGATTCTCCGGCGAGTTGATGTGGTAGTAGTAGTCCATCATGCCGAATATGCTGTTCTGGGAGAAGTAAAGGTCATATCCGCCTTTCTGGGCACAGCTCGTCACCTCGAACCTGTGACCCTGTATGGCCATAGTGTTACAAACCTGATCCGCAGAGTTGGCATATTGGAGGGTGAACCCCATAGCCGGATAGACAGTGGACGTCTGCCAGTCTGCGGACAGGGTTCCTCTATCTTCACGGAGATAGAGGGGATAGACGGTTCCTGTCACGGGATCGATATAGGTAAAAGATTCGCCCTGGAAATTTTCGGTGACCACCCAGTCGCCGGTAATGGAATAGACATGCACCACATAGTAGAGGAGCTCCTTCCACGAATCGTAGTTGGCGATGTCGTCTGGATCACCCACTACCGCGCGGATTATCATGTCTCCTTCCATCCCAACCATCCTGAGCCCTTTTCCGAAGGCCACAGGGATATAGGCTTTTATGTTTGGTGAGAGTGTGGAGTTGGATTCCAAGGTCTGCACCCCGTAGGGGACCGTATAACTGTTGCTTCCAGAAGAAAATGGAATAGCGATCGGGGTGTTTTGCACATTCTCGGCATAATATAGCTCTTCAGCCCCTGACACCGGAACTCCCCATTCGCTGAATAGGGTGAAGGTCGGATTGCCGTCTTCATCCAGGCGGTATGCAAAGACCTGCCCCGGGGCCAAAGATGGATGCTCCATGAGAATGTAGAGGGCACCGCTCTGGTTGTAGGCAATAGGCACATTGAGCGTCAGATTGAGCCAGTCCGTAGTGGACAAGGACATCTCTCCGGCCTCGCGGACCGCGTTTACATAAACCTTTATGAATATGGTCTTGGTGGGATAGTTGGTGAGGTTGGAGACTATGGTGATATTCCCTTCGTACACCATAGTCGTGTTTGAGTCCTGATAGGGGAAGAGCTGTGTGGGATCTATGCCTACGTTGATATAGCCGCTGCCGGAGGTGCTGCTTACTACGGAAGAATTGCTCCCGTTAAAGAGGATCCACTGCTTGTTTTTAGTGGCCGTCCAGCAAAAATCCGTGCTTTCTCCCCAGTTGGTAGTGGTGGAGCAGCCATCATCGATGGCCTCTGCATATCCCCCTATCCTTACCGTAATGGGATTGGGTTGGTCCATCTGCTCTTGGGAGAGATAGAACTGCAAGTTGGTTGGAGAGACGTATAGCGTGCCATCTTTGGTGACATTGCAATCTTCTGCAAAAACACCGGAGGCAGAGGTGATTACAATCCCAAGGCATATGAGCGCTGCTATCACGAGCATCTTTTTCATGATTCCACCTCCTCTTACGAACCCAGGAGGGCCGGATTGACGGCCTCGTCTTTCTCTACAGGCAGTGCCGGAGGAGTGACTTCAGCCGAGGCCGGCTCCTCTTCGGCCGCCTGGAGCGGCAGGGGCGCGGCCGCCACCTGGGGCGCCACCCCATTCTTCAGGGATTTGGCAAGATCGTCTATCAGTGATCTCGCCGCCTCCTCTATCGCGGTGTCGATCTGTTTCCTGACCGAGGGATCGGCCCATGCAGTCACCGGGGCCACCTGTTTCTCTGCCCTGTTGGCCCAGATTACTTTCCCAGTTCTGGCATCCTGTAGGGCCAGGCTGATCTGCACGACCCCCTTGTTGATCTTGCCTCCGTGCTTGGCGAGATAGGCGGCGCTGGCCCCGGCCAAGCCCCAGGTCGCCGCATTGAGACCGTGAGAGCTGCTATATCCTCCCTCCTCCTCGGTCTCGACGGTGGCAAAGCGGGGGTGTGAACCCACGATCTTGCTCTTCTCGGACGGGGCATTGAAGGGCATGTTGGCGGAGGCGCCGAACCCGGCCCCAAGGGCCGCGCCTATGGCCATATCCTGCCATAGATCATACTTTTCCGAATCTGCAACTCCGAATATCGTGGCCGAGGTGGTGTCGAAGAAGAATGGGAGGAGACCACGCCTGAAGGGGTTGAGGGTATAGCCGTCCCGGCTCTCGTATTCCACGATCCTGCCCCTGAGTATGTATTGACCGCCGAACCTGCGCCCTATCTCCCTGAGATTGCCCGGGTTGAGCCCTACCTGGGTCATCTCGATCCGGTTGTCGTTGCGGTTGTCTATCTGGTTCTGGGCCATTATCTTGGCGATCTCGTTTCTCATATCCTCGGACCAGCCGGAGCTCAGCTCGCGCTCCATGATACGGTGGTACGGGCTGCTCATGCTGGCCGACTCCAGGATGCGGATGATCCCCATGTCTGCAAGGCACTGGAGCACGTCCTCCTCCAGCGGAGTGGAAAAACCGTGCTGCGCCAAGCGGTAGGCGATAGCGGTCTGGATTTTCATCTGCCGCCTCAGGGAGTCGTCAGGACTGGGGCCCTGGGTGTAGTCCGCCAGCGGCAGGACCACCACTGTGGGGCCTGATACCGTCAACCTCCCCTGGTTGTCCAGTGCTGGGACCGAGTCCGTGACCTTCTGGCCGCAGCCCCAACTG
>WFVQ01000120.1 GCA_015491585.1 Deltaproteobacteria bacterium | reverse complement strand
CCAGGAGGAGGTGCAGCCCATCCCTCGAACCCGCTCCATGACCTGTGGGACATGTCTGGACATGACCGCCTCAAAGGAGGCACAGGAGAAGAAAAACATCCCGCTGTTCCAGAACCACCCCCCCTCTTCCAAATAACGGGCCGCCGTCTGCCCGTCGGGCTTTTCACTGAACCTCGCCACGTGGAGGAACGGGGTATCGGCTCCCCATCTACCGCCCGCCTTTATGTAACCATACTGAGTCTCCGGCCTCTTTGGCTCGATACCCACCAGCACTACCCCCTCGTACTGATCGGCTGCCTGAAAGCCCAGGGAGGCTATGTTCAAAAACTCCTCGCGCCCTCCCACGAAATGGTCAGAAGGCACGAGCCAGATCAACGCCCTGCTGTCCTGCATTCCGATGCAGTGGACCCCAAACGCGGCGGCAGCGGCTGTACCCCTTGGAACAGGTTCTATGAAGACACGGCTCATGTCCAACTCTGGCACCTGTTCCTGCGCCAAATCCACATTTTCAGGCCTGAGCACCACCCAGATGCCTGCCTCTCCCACCACGTCCCGGGCCCGCTCCCAGGCCTGTCTGAACAGGCTGGCCCCTTGACCGAACTCGAGAAACTGCTTAGGGGCAGCCATCCTGCTGTATGGCCACAGCCGCCTGCCGCAACCGCCAGCCAGGATCAAGGCATGGCGTCCCATCCTTACCTCCCTTTCCCATAATAGAAGTGTCCGGCGAGATATCCGGCCACCAGCACAGCGGTCTCGGCCCTGAGAACGCGCGATCCCAATGAGGCTGAGAGAAAACCTGCAGCGTGGAGACGGTCCAACTCCACATGGTGAAACCCTCCCTCAGGCCCTACGGCTACTGCTATGCGGCCCTGGGCCTCCATACGGGCGAGGAGATCGAAAAGGTGTGGAGGGGCACCGTGCTCCTGCATGACAATTCCGGTTGTGCGCTGCTCCAAGCTGGAGAGAGCAGAGGCGATGTCACGGTGGACCCCGTCTATCTCTGTCAAGTAGAATCCCCTCGACTGTTTAAGAGCGGATATGGCAAGGGCCAGCCACCGCTCCTGCTGCCTGGCCTCCCGACCCCTGGAGCGCGCAACCGTCCTCCTGCATTCCACCGGGACTACCCTGGACACCCCTATTTCACACAGCTTGTGGAGCGCCAACTCCAGGGCATCCCGCTTCAAACGGCACAGGATTACGGTGACTGGAAGGCGGTCGTCAGCAGCCCTCCCGCACTCCACCACTTCGATCCCTGCCCAATCCCTGCCGATCTCCACGACGATTCCTTCGGCCCATCCGCCAGCGCCATCCCTGAGGCGGACAGCATCGCCCACCTTGGCCCTCAGGACCCTGCAGAGGTGCTTGAACTCCTGCCCATCAAGGCGGATCACCTTTCCCAGGGCATCGAGAGCCTCCTGGCAAAAGAAACAGTGTTCAGCGCTCATCTGCCACCATCTCCAGAGCCACCCACTCTTCCCGCTCCCTTCTGTGCACGAGGACCAACCCTGCCTCTCTCTCCAGGAGCCGGACCACAGCGCCGGCCTGATCATTGAGGAGGCCGGAGAGCAAGAGGAGTCCTCCTGCCCCTACCCGTTCCACCAGAGGCCTCCACACCGACATGATGGTGGGAAAATCCAAATTGGCCAGCACTACCTGGAATCTCCCATCCACCCTCTCGATAGGGGTGTTCGAAACGGCGACATCCGTCTCCACACCGTTCATTGCGAGATTCGCCTGGGCTGCCTGGACAGCGAACCCATCCACGTCTATGGCCTCCGCCCTGGAAACTCCAAGTTTTGCGGCGAGAATCGCCAATATGCCAGTACCGGTACCCACATCCAGGACCGACGGCCTCCAGCCAGGGCGCATGTTCCAGGCATTCTCCATCATCTCCATCATCATGACGGTAGTGGCATGGGTGCCTGTACCAAACGCCTGGCCGGGATCTATACGCACCACTACATCACCCTTGCCGACTGAAAACTCCTCCCATGACGGGACCACTACCACGCTCCTCCCCACCCTTACCGGGGCATAGTGCCGCTTCCACTCCAGGTTCCAGTCGCGGTCTTCCATGCCAGAAACCCTCACGTTCTTGACCTCACCAGGGACGAGACTGGCAACCACTTCCTCCAGGGCGGGAATATCCAAGGTATCCCTCTCAGCCGCCGGCACGTAGGCCGTAATGACACATCCTTCAGGCCCCTCCTTCTGCAACACCCCCCTTCCCAGCATGGAGGCCAGGGCAGCAGCCGCCTCATCACAACTCCCATGCACCTCCAAGGAAAACTCCAACACTATCCACCCGTCCACTGATACGACTCCTCCCCTACTCCTTCCACCTTAGAGTATCGGAAAGACTACTCGCGAACCCGGCATGTTTCGATTATATGAGATATCAACCATTGATAAAGGCCCTGTCGCCGCCACCGCGGACATCGACATTTTCGTCGAAAAAATATGATGTTGTCGAAAAAAAATTTATTTCGTATGCAACTCGTTGATTTTAAAGAAATAAAAAAATAAAAAACTATGGCATGACACTTGCTTATTTTTACAACAAAACCTGAAAGGAGGTTCCCGGCCATGCTGAAATGGAATCTGAACAGATTGTTGGTGGCGATCGTTGGAGCTGTCATCATAGGAGTCGGGGCCGCTGGTGCGGCCACCTCACAGGCACCTGTACAGCAACAGGTGCAAAACAGCGCGCAGACTGCTACAGTGGCCCCGTGCGGCTGCTGGAGGTGCCGCCAGTCCGTAGCAAACATCCAGGCACAGCCCACACAACGGGTCGCTACACCGTGTGGTGCAACTCCATGTTGCCAGAAGGCGCGGGCAAATGCAGGCTGTTGCCAATGCAGGTGCAGGGCCAACTGCCGTTGAGCCAGAGAGACCGTGGATGAAGAACAAACTTCCCCTCCTGATCGCATCGTTGTTGCTCTTGCTGATCTCGGCCCCGCGGACCACCTTGCCCGCGGACGGCAACAGGACTGCTGACAGCAACGCGACAGGGGGGGAGGAGCTCATGTTCGGCGGTAAAGTCGTCACAATCTCCTTGGAGAAAAAGTCGTTTCAAGTCTTCTGCCCTGGCAGGCAGCGCCGCTTCACTGTCCTGGTAGACGACGAATCCAGGCTTAAAGACTTAGAGCTGGGAATGCGCGTGCGCGTAAGGGCCGAGAAGAGCCGCCTGAATCCCTCTGCATTCAGGGCACGGGAGATCTGGATCCGCGGATCGAGATGCATGTGCGATCCCACCGGTGTCCGCACGAGAATGCGGCGGGGGTGGAGATGGCGATGGGGACAGGGCTCCGCCAATGGAACCGCCAATGGAACCGTCGGCCCGCAATAGGGAAGGCGGCCTTTCCCTCTGGAAGGCCAACGTACTGGTCTTCGCCTGCCTCTTCCTGATGATGATACTCCTATTCCTTGTGCAGCTCGAGCAGACCAAACGGCTGTTCATGGAGGACGCCAGGAGTTATGCAAGGCTTCTGGCCAACGTGGCCAGGCTCCATGTGACCAATGCCCTGGAGTCCCAGGAGATTATGGATAGGATAATCGCCGGCCACCTGAGGAACATCTCCTCGTTCGTGGCCTATCTCGACGAGATAGATCCATTCTCACCCCAGGAACTGGAGTCATTTTCGCGAAGGACCGGACTCTATGGAATAGCAGTGATAGACGATTCTGGAGAGGTGGTCTCAGGAGTCAAGGAGTGGCAAGCCTCCATGCCGTATCGGTGCGACCGGGGAGAGGGCCTCATTAGTGACCATGAGGCCGGCCTGATGATCTTCGTCCACAGTATTGGCGACCAAGGAGGATGTGTGATAGCCGCCATCGCCTCCAGGGATTTCGACATGCTCCAGGCCAAGATCGGATTGGAGTCCGCAGTTAAGAGCCTTGGGAAGGTTCCAGGGGTCATAGGTGTCAGACTGGAGCATGACGCCTCCCAGGAGCCCCGTGAAGAAGAGCAGGGAGCAGCGGTTCCGGTGGTCAGCTTCGGCCAGGACGGCGGGCGACCTGTGCTCTCCATCTCTCTGCCGCTTCCCATGCACTCCCTGGAGGTAGAGCTGGACGCCTCCATCTACGCATCCTCGGTGCGCCGGCTCTGGCGCAACTTCATGGGCATGGCAGCAGTGGTGGTCATCTCCGGGGCGCTGCTCTCTTATTGGCTCTACAGGCGCCAGAAAATGGAGATGGCCAGGGCGGTCCAGATGGAGCAGGCAATGGCGAGGCAGCGCGAAGAGGCGATGATAGGAAGGGCGGCCGCAACCATAGCACACGAGGTGAGAAACCCGTTGAACGCTGTGTACATGGCGCTCCAAAGGCTTGGCGTCGAGAGCGCCGGTCTGGACGATGCTTCCAAACGGCTTCTTGAGATCAGCGTGAACTCCATCAAACAGGCCAACTCCATCATCGCCGATCTCATGGAATTCTCCAGGCCAATTTCTCCCAAACGGGAGGAGGTGGATATAAAGGCCCTAATGGAAGAGGCGGCCTATTTTCTCGGGCTCGAACAGAAGGGAATAGATTTCACCATCTCGGCCATTGATGATATCATCGCCTACGTAGATCCATATCTAATGCGGCAGGTGATACTGAATCTCCTGAAAAACGCGGTGGAGGCGCAGCCTGAGGGCGGGTTCGTGGAGATCGGCATGGAAGGTGGCGAATCCGGTGTGGAGATCCGGATCTCCAACGGAGGAGAACTTCCTTCCAAGGAGGAGTTGCAGCGGCTGCTCGAACCATATTTTACCACCAAGAGCAAGGGGACAGGAATCGGACTCCCCTTTTCCAAACGGATAGTCAACGCCCACGGCGGCGATCTTTCCATCTCCATCGAGGAGGGGAGATTTTGCGTGACCATCGTTTTGCCAAGGTAGGAGGAGGTCTTGAACATCCTAATCGTTGATGACGAGCAGGTGCAGCGCGAGCTGCTAAGGGGATTCCTGGAGCAGATGTGCCACACAGTCGTCGAGGCCGGAACCGGAGAGGAGGCCATCGGCGTGGTGCAGCGCGAACCGGTGGATCTCATCCTCCTGGATCAGAAAATGCCCGGCATGAGCGGCGAGGAAGCATTGGAAAAGATAAGAGAGGTAAATCCCCTGGTG
>WFVQ01000119.1 GCA_015491585.1 Deltaproteobacteria bacterium | reverse complement strand
TTGAACCTTGCGGCCGGTCATCATAATCCAGACACTCCCATGCAGTGGATAATAACCGCGGCCGATCGCATCTCGAGCGGCCTCGACCGGACGACCTTCGAGAACGGGACAGACATAGCAATACGGGATTATCAAAGGACCAGGCTGTTGCCGGTACTCGAAGCCCTTGGGCCTGGCCAATGCCAACAATTCCGTTCTTCTAATGATTTCAAATATGAATATCCACTACATCCTCTTTCCGCAGATTCCATTTTTCCAAAAGAGCGCGGTGCGCGGAGCAGGGAAGATGCAAAGAGGGAGTATAAGGAGTTGTTCGATGGGTTTATCAAGGATTTGGAAAGATTATATCACAAAGAGCTCGACATGGAGCTTTGGTGCAGCCATTTTGATTCGCTCATGCAGGCCTATACCTCTTGCATTCCCGCGGCCCGGGTGGGAGACGTAGTGTACGATGTCTCGCTTTACGACCATTGCCGGACCACCGCCGCCATTGCCGCCGCTCTCTACCAATATCATGCCATGACCGGAACTCTGGAGGAAAAGGCCATCAGAGATGACAAGGGGGAAAAGTTTCTGTTGGTGGGAGGGGACTTCTATGGGATTCAGAGCTTCATATTCTCCATGCACGGCGACACGAGGAGATTTCGGTCCAAGCTGTTGCGGGGCCGCTCCTTTGCGGTCTCGCTTTTTTCAGAGCTTGCAGCCCGTTTGATATGTGAGCGCCTGAAACTTCCCTTCTTGTCAGTCATGCTCAATGCGGCTGGTAAGTTCCATCTCCTGGCCCCGAATACACCAAAGGCCATCGAGGCCTTGGAGGAATGCAGGGCAGAGATAAACAAGTGGCTGTTTGAGCGGACATATGGTGAAAACAGTATCGGTATATCCTGGACACCGGCGCGGCAAGCGGACTTCAAGAGCGAGAATGGTGCATTCAGGAGGTTATGGGACAGACATCTTCGGAACATAGAGGCGAGCAAGTTTGGCAAGATAGACCTCGAACGATATGGAGGGGCCGTAGCTGGATACCTTGACTCCTTCGACAACGAGCTTGGGATATGCCAGCTATGCGGAAAACGTCCCGCGGTCGAGGATACGGCTGGGGATCCGGTGTTCATGCCGGACCAGATAAGGGCATGCCGCATGTGCAGAGATCATGTCTATCTGGGCAAGAATCTCGTGTCCGGCAAGGTGATGGCCATATGCAGCAAGGATGGGACGAGTAATGATGGCAACCACCTTCTCGATCCCATATTTGGAAAATATCAGCTCATGTTCAGGGGTGACGATGCAGGCCCCATTGCGCGCCAGGGCCATCTGCTGGGACTTTGGAGCGTATCGGTGAACGAGGATGGAACGATTCCAGTCGGGGCCACTGTGAAGCTCATGAACGGTCATGTTCCGAGATTCAGCCAAGGGGACGATTACAATGACCGCCTTCTCAAAAGCGCCAAGAGCGAGGAGAAACGCGATGAGATGGCCTTCCAGATAAAGGAAGGCGCCATCAAGACATTCGAGCATATCGCTTTCCGCGCAAGGCGTATCGAACAGGATGGAAGCTGTAGGGGCGTGGAAGCCCTGGGTGTATTGAAGGCGGATGTGGACAATCTCGGGATGTTGTTTGGATGCGGCCTTTCAGACGACAGGTTCACCATATCGAGGCTCGCCACCATGAGCCGGCAGTTGAACTCGTTCTTTTCCCTGTATTTGCCCTATCTCCTCCATACAGACGGCGACTTCAACGATGTCTATACGGTCTTTGCCGGTGGAGACGACCTGTTCCTCATCGGGCCGTGGAACAAGATGGCAAGGCTGGCCTCCAGGATAGATAGGGAGTTTTCCCGATTCGTATGCGGCAATCCGCATATAACCATATCTGCAGGTATAACCGTTCACAGGCCCAATACCCCTGTCGATGCCATGTCCGAGGCTGCCGAGGAGGCGCTGTCTCTGTCCAAGGCAGGAGGCAGGAAACGCGTGACCATGTTTGGCACCACCGTAGAGTGGAAAGACTTCCATGAACTCTTGGAATTGCAGCCCATAATGGAGCATTGGAGGGATAAGAAATACATAAGCGATGTCATGCTATATCGGCTCAACTATTTGATCGATATGGCTGACAAGGAGGAGGAGCTCAACAAGAGAGAAGCTGTGAACATGGAAGATATGGAGTGTCTTAAGTGGCCTGCTCTCTTCAGATACTCTGTTGCCAGAAATGTTACCAACGACAAGGCATTGAGGAAAAAGGCGCTTGAAGAGATGGAACAGGCGTTCCAATGGCTGAAGAGCTATCGTGGGGCGGTGAGGATACCATTATGGCACCTGCTCTACGAAAAACGGTCGTAACACTTTCAGGAGGGCGATATGAAAGGAAAAAGTTTGAGGCTATGGAAGGACAGAGAGAAGATGCAGCTCGATCCGCGGTTGTTTTCCGATACCGCAGAGGAGTGGGCAAAAAAAATAGCCAAAGAAGCCAAAGAAGGCAAGAAAGAGAAGAATAAAAACTCGCAGTTGAGGAGGTACTTCGACGAGATTGTCCGCCTCAACACCGCTGCCCAGCATGGCGGCGAGGAGAACATGAAATACAAGGTCCTTCCTCAGATCCACATGATAATCGCCAAGGTCGTGTATGCCCGGGGGAGAGATCTCGTAACCGACTCGTTCGTCAATATGATGCGGGATGGAATCAATGCCATAGAAAACAAGGCGGATCTTCAGGTCTTCAAGAATTTTTTGGAGTCATTCATGGGTTTCTATAAAGTATATGGGCCCAAACAGTAGGTGTGATCAAGATGAGATTCCATATTGCTGCAAGATAGCATCAGCCGCAAGGCAAGGGAGGTTTCTATGAAACTCAACAAGATCAAAAAGATAACTGGCAAAATAGTTCTCAAGACCGGTCTCCACATCGGGGCAGGGGATACGGAGCTTCGAATCGGTGGGACCGACAACCCGGTGGTGAAGCACCCATATACGGACGAGCCCTATATACCCGGTTCCTCTATCAAGGGCAAGGTGCGTTCCCTTCTCGAGTTGGATAGCGGATTGCTCGTAAAGGCAAAGAACGGTGCCCCTCTCGGTATCAGTATCTTGAAAAGAAATTTATCTGAAAAGGAAAAGAAGACCGCCGAGGCCATACTGAAGCTCTTTGGAGTGAGTGGAGGCGACAGCCAAGAAGAGTTCAGGATCGGCCCTGCCAGGGCCTCGTTCGGAGACGCCACCCTCTCCGAGGAGAGCAGGCAACTTGCAAGGGAGCGGCAGCTCTCATACTTCGAAATAAAGAGCGAGAATTCAATAGACAGAATAAGGGGAACAGCACAGCATCCTCGCTTCATGGAGAGGGTGGTGGCCGGGCTCGAGTTCGACTTCTCTATAACCTTCAAGGAGATGGAAGGGGATGACGTAGAACTGCTTCAAGATACCCTCTTGCGGGGCCTCAAACTTTTGGAGCACGATGCCCTTGGAGGCTCCGGCAGTCGTGGGTATGGCCGTGTCTCCATAGTATTCGGAGGCAACGAGGAGAGCGAAGAGATAGGGAAAAGATACAGAGAAATCAGCCTGTATTGATTTGGAACTGAACCATGAAAACCGCGACATATGTGATCACTATAAAGCCAGAGTCCGCCTTTGGGACGCCCCTGCAGGGAGACACCCTGTTCGGTCAGTTCTGCTGGCAGATAGCCGAGGATCCATACCTTGCCGGCGAAGGCCTCGACTCCCTCCTTGAGGCATACGCAAGAGACCCTTTTATTGTCTTTTCCAGCGCATGGCCCGTGTTCATGGAGGGAGACAGGTGGCGCTTCGCCCTGCCAAGACCCCAGCTTCCAGCCCATATCCTTGGTGATCCCAAGGGCATTGATTCGTGTGAAGAACGCCTGAAGCGCAGGAAGGAGACAAGGAGCCGGAAGTGGTTGGTGGTCGGGGAGGACCTCTTGGCGCGCCTCGACTGGGACGATCTCATCAGCGACGAGGCCCTTGCCGCCAAGATGGCAGAAGCTCTTTTGCAAGAAGAGCGCCGTATCCTTGGCGTCAGGGCATCAAGGCCCTTGATGATGGTGGAGCAGCAGCACAATACGATAAATCGGCTGACCGGCACCACAGGGAGCGGCGTGTTCACACCATATCCAGTAAACAATATCTGGTTCATGCCAGGCATGGAGCTGGCGCTGTTCGTGGCCTTCAACCCCGATAAGATAAACCTGGATCAGATAGAGAGAGGGCTTTCGAGGATGGGGCAATGCGGCTTTGGCCGCGATGCCTCCACGGGGCTCGGGCGCTTTGTGATAGGCGACATGGAGGAGATAGAGTGGCCAGACATGGACAGGGCAGGGCACCTTCTCTCCCTTGGCCCATCCGTCCCTGAAAAAGGGAGGTTCCAACACATTTTCTTTCAACCCTTCACGAGGTTCGGGCGGCATGGGGCCCAGCTCCTCCACACCGGCAGGCCCTTCAAGGCACCGGTGGTCATGGCCGGAGAAGGTGCGGTGTTCGTTCCCAAGGACATGGCCGCCTCAAATGGGCGTCCCTTCGTGGGAAGAGCAGTTTCCGGCATATCGAAGGCCCAGGCGGGGGCGGTGATGCAGGGATATTCCCTGGTCATACCCTTGGAGATTCCAGATCGTGTGGAGGCGTCATGAAGGTGGAACATCTGTTTTTGAAACTGCGGACCGCAACCCCGGTGCATGTGGGTTGCGGCGAGGTATATGAACCGATCTCCTTTTACATAGACGATCAGGGGCTCGTGCTCTTTGACTCTGGAAGGCTCATCGAGATGCTTGAGGCAAAAGAGCTCGGCCGCCTTTCTGCAATCTGCAAGAAGGGCACGCTTGCCTCTATCATAGAGCTCATGCGCTTTGTGCGCGACATGGCTAAACGAGTTGGGGTGGAGGGAGAGAGCATCCCGGCGTGTGCTGGGCTAAAAGGGCACTATGAAAAGACGTTGTCCATAGGAAGCCAAGACCATACGAGGCTCAAGAATGAAATCAACGAGTTCAAGATCATGCGATCTGCCCATGATCCTATGACCGGACGGCTCTACTTGCCTGGGTCTGCCATCAAAGGGGCCATTAGGACTGCGGTTTTGAATCTCAGGCGCTCGAGTGCGCGAGGAGAATACAAGGGTAAATATGCCGCAACCCGGCTTCAAAAGGATATATTGTCGTATAGTGATTTTTATTCTGATCCCTTCAGGCTCATCAAGGTTTCAGACTTCCTGCCGGTTGGAGAGGTGAAACGGAGAATAGTCTATGCTGTTGACAGGAAAAAAGGGAGCAGTGGGAACGCCAGGGCTCCATACCAGATAATGGAGGTCATAGAGGCTGGTGTGGAGTTTTCAGGGATGGTTTCCATCTATGCTCCTCAAGATGGCAAGACTATAAGGGTTCCCATCTCGAAAGGTGAATTGCTTGAGGCACTCAATAGTTTCTATGCCAAGGAGAAGGAGCGGGAAGGCAGAGAGCTTGCGGCCATGAAAGCCAAGCCCATTTCCATGAAGTCTGGGTTGCCTATCAGGATCGGACGCCATTCGGGGGCAGAGTGCGTTACAGTAGAAGGTTATAGAGAGATAAAGATTAATCTGGGCAAGGGGGGGAAATCCAAAACGCTGGACCATGCAACCACCATATGGATGGCATCAGAGGTGAAGAATCCCAAGGATAATAGTCTCTTGAGGCCATTTGGCTGGAGCACCCTTTCCGAGGTCTCCAGAGAGGAGTGGGAGAAGATATTCCAGAAGCAGGATGTGCTCAGGGCTGCAATCTATAGGGAGGCAGAGGGTGCATTGAGGCGGAAGGCGTGGCTGCGCGAGGAGGAGGCGAGAAAGCGGGAGGCCGAAGCGCGGGCCTTGGAGGAAAAGCGGAAGAGAGAGGCCGATCCTGCTTATAAACAAAAGGTATGGTTGGAGC
>WFVQ01000118.1 GCA_015491585.1 Deltaproteobacteria bacterium | reverse complement strand
GGTTGGTGGAGGTGCTCAGGCACGCCCGCCCAATATTCGGCGCATTCAGGCAAGCGGTATCGTTCATAAGGCAATAGCGCCCCGACCTGGTGGTGCTCATAGACTTCCCTGACTTCAACTTCCTTCTCGGGGAGAGGGCCAAGGCCAGCGGCGCCAAGGTCTTCTACTACATATGCCCCCAGCTCTGGGCCTGGCGGCAGGGAAGGGCGAAGCGGCTTGCCCGTTTCGCCGACGCCCTGGCGGTCATACTGCCGTTTGAAGAGCGCTTCTACATAGAGCGGGGGCTAAACGCCAAGTTCGTCGGCCATCCACTACTCGACTCGGTGAAGCCCTCCACCGGACGGACGGCATTCCTATCCTCCCTGGGCCTGCAAGGGGAAGCAACGGTGGTGGCCCTATTGCCCGGCAGCCGAAGAGGGGAGATACGCCGCCACGCCCCCATCATGCTGGAGGCCGCACGCCGCATCAAAGAAGAGTTTGCCTCTGCCTCCTTCCTGCTTCCGCTGCTGAGGGAAGAGGATCTCCTCTACCTGGATGCAGGCACCAGGGCCATGAAGGATGAGTTAAGCGTGAAGGTGGTCACCGGCGCCACATGGGACTGCCTGAACGCGGCGGACCTGGCCATAGCCGCCTCGGGTACCGTCACCCTGGAGGCCGCCATCATCGGCACGCCGGTTATCGTCACATACAAGGTCTCTCCCCTCACCTACCACCTGGGTAAGCGGCTCATCAAAGTGAAGTTCGCTTCCCTGGTGAACCTCATCGCTGGCCGGGAAGTGGTCCCTGAACTTCTGCAACACCGTGCCACCCCCGAGGAGATAGCGGCGCAGGCCATTTCGCTGCTGGAGTCGGAGGCCGCGCTGGCGGATATGCGGTCGTCGCTGGCACGGCTCAGAAAGGAACTGGGCGGGCCCGGGGCGTGCCGCAAGGCCGCCCGGCTCGCCCTGGAGACCGCGGGACTGGCCATGCCGGGATGAGACTTTATTTCCTCAACTTCCTCACATCTCCCACCCTGAGGGTGATGTGCTGGTTGTCGAGGTACTCGAGGAGCGGAATCATGTACTTGCGGGACAGCCCTCCCGCAAGCTCCCTGAACTGAGGGACGCTTATCTCGCCGTTTTTCTTGATGAAGTCGGTCACCATTGAGATCAGCCTCTGCAGGGTGTCGCGATGGTAGTATATACCCTCCTTGATCCTTACCAGCTCGCCCTCGCGGACCATGAGATCGAAGACCTCTTCCGCCGCCTTGCCGCCTCCTGTCCTTGAGACGGCATCGGCACGGGATGGGGGAAGGAAGCCCGCCTCCTTGAAGGCCTTGGCGATGGCCTTTCGGGCCTTCTTGTACTCGTCGCCGAGGCGAACTCGATGGTCAGGCAGGCGGACGATTTCCTTCTCCTGCACCAGCCGCCTCTCCCTCTCGAGGTCATTGAGCAGCCGATGAAACAGCCTTCCCTCCTTCTGCTGCCTGAAAATCCTGGAGCGCAGCTCCTCCCTGGACAGGCCGTGCATCATGGGCTGCTGCCTGTGATATTCACCTACGATCTCGCAGATCCGGTCCTTCAACTCCTGATATACTCCACCGTGCAGCAACAGCCTGGTCTCGCCCTCGACCTTGACCACCTTTTTGCCGCCCAGGAGCCTGCCTAGCAGCTTATCCAGGGCCTTGCCGTATATACCCGTCCGCGCCGCCAGCTCTGCCTCGGCAAGGCCGCGGACGCCAACCTGACGCAAGTGATAGAGGACCACCTCTTCCTCGCTGCCCCTGTCCAACACCTTTACCTCGTCCCAGAGATCGGGCCTGGTCCTCTTCCTCTTCCTCGGAACAGGGTTGAGGACCACGCCTCCGCCTATGGTGCGCACTGGGGAGTAGCTCCTCAGCACGTAGTGGTCACCAGGCAGGACCGCCACAGGGGCATCCAGCTTCAACTGGATGTAGCCCTGGACCCCGGGCTCCATCTCGTCGCCCGCCATGAGCACGCGGCCGATGACCTCGGCCGTGCCAACGTGCAGCCTGACAGGCGCCCTGTATTTCAGGGGCTTTTCGTTGCTGGAGAGATGAAGATACTTGAGATCCAGGAGATAACTGGGCAGCAGGCTCCCTGGGGTGGCCACCACGTCGCCCCTCTCCAGGTCACTCTTCTCGATGCCCTGGAGGTTCAGCGCGGTGCGCATACCCGGCTTGGCCGATTCCGCATCGGCACCGTGGACCTGTATCCCCCTTATCTTGGCCTCCAGGCCCTTGGGGTACACGAGGACATCGCTGCCCACCGACACCGTGCCGGAGATGGAGGTGCCGGTCACCACTGTACCGAAACCCTTCTTTGTGAAGACCCTGTCGATGCAGAGGCGGTACGGCCCAGCCGGCGGACGTTCAGGGACCTTGGAGACCAGATCGTCCAGAACGGCGAGGAGCCTGTCCAGGCCCTGTCCGGTCACGGCGGAAACCGCAACCACAGGGGCACCCTCCAGAAACGTCCCTGCCACGAACTCCTTCACATCCTCGGTGACCAGCTCAACCCACTCCTCGTCCACCATGTCGGCCTTGGTGAGAACGACCAGCCCCATCTTCACCCCGAGGAGCTGGCATATCTCCAGGTGCTCCCTGGTCTGGGGCATGGGCCCCTCGTCGGCGGCAATAACCATTGCCACGAGATCCATCCCGGAAGCGCCGGCCACCATGTTTTTCACGAACTTCTCGTGGCCGGGAACGTCAACCACTCCGATGGATTGCCCGCCGGGGAGCTCCAGCCTGGCAAAGCCGAGCTCTATGGTGATGCCCCGCTCCTTCTCCTCCTTGAGCCTATCGGTGTCCACCCCCGTAAGGGCCTTGACCAGGGTGGTCTTGCCGTGGTCGATGTGACCCGCCGTGCCCAGGATTATGGTCTTGTGCGCCATCGCTTCAGCTTACCTTGGCTCCTGGCGTGACCTTGCCGTCAACGGTAGTCAGTTTCAATCCTTCGCCGTCCTTGGCCACCAAGACCATCCCCTCCGACTTGACTCCGCGCAGCTTGGCCGGCTTGAGGTTGGCCACAAACACCACTTGCCTTCCCACCAGTTCCTCGGGCTGGAAGTCCTTGGCCAGCCCTGCCACCACGCTACGCTCTTCCGGGCACCTGACCGTCAGCACCAGCAGCCGGTCTGCGTTGGGATGCTTCTCTGCCTTGACGATCTCGGCGATCCTCAGCTCCACCTTCATGAAGTCTTCTATGGAGATCTCTCCTCCATCCTTGTCCTTGCCTTGTTCCTTAGCCACGGCTGTCCCCTTTCCATCCTGGCGTTTGACGCCCTTGCCCTGCGCTACCTTCCTGCCGTCACCCTTCTCTCTCCTGTCCACCTCGATCCTTGGGAACAAAGAGGGTATCCTCGCCACCTCTGCGCCGGGTTCGAGCCTGCTCCATGCCTCTGCGGCCTCGATGGAGAGCTCGCCGCCTGGATCCAGGCCCAGGGCATTGAGCATCTTCTCTGCAGTAGCGGGCATGACAGGACTCACCGCGATGGCGGTTATTCTGAGATGCTCCAACAGGGTGTAGAGCACCCCATCCAGCTCGTCCGCCCGGGCTTCATCCCTGGCCAAGGCCCAGGGCTGTGTGGTGTCTATCACCTTGTTGGCCATGTTCAACACCTGCCATACCGACTCCATTGCCCTGTGGACCGCGAAATCCGCCATCTCTTCGCGCCACCTCCCCACCATCTCAAGGGTGGCGTTCCTCAGCTCCTCTACTACGCCTGCAGGAGTCCCTGGCGATGGCACGCGGCCGCCGCGGTACTTGGAAACCATAGTGAGCGTGCGGCTGAAAAGGTTCCCGAGATCGTTGGCCAGGTCCGCGTTGATCCTGGTCACGAACGACTCCTCGCTGAACCCGGCGTCCAGCCCGAAGGCCATCTCGCGCATGAGGCAGTACCTTGTGGCGTCTGCTCCGAATCTCTCCACAAGATCGTGGGGCCGGACCACATTGCCGATGGACTTGGACATCTTCATGTCCCGCATCTGCCAGTACCCGTGGACCCTGAGCTCCCTGTAGGGCTCCAAACCCAGGGAGCGGAGCATGGTGGGCCAGTAGATGCCGTGGGGCTTGAGGATGTCCTTGGCTATCACATGATGGGCCACGGGCCAGAAGCGGTGGAAACGCTCGCCGTCAGGATATCCCAGCGCCGACAGGTAGTTTATTAGGGCATCGTACCAGACGTAGGTGACGAAGTTCTCATCGAACGGGAGGGTTATCCCCCAGGTCAGCCTCGCCTTGGGCCTGGAGATGCAGAGGTCCTCCAGGGGTTCGCGGAGGAATGAGAGCACCTCGTTCCGGTACCTCTTCGGCTGGATGAACTGCGGATTGGCCTCTATGTGATCCACCAGCCACTCCTGGTAGCGGCTCATCAGGAAGAAGTAGTTCTCCTCCTTGAGCTCCACCGGGGGGGTCCCGTGGTCGGGGCACTTTCCGTCCACCAGTTCCCTCTCGATGTAGAACCTCTCGCACCCAAAACAGTAGAGCCCCTTGTACTCCCTGAACACTATGTCACCCTTGTCGTAAGTCTTCTGGAGTATGGCCTGAACCGTGGAGACATGGCTCTGGTCCGTGGTCCTGACGAAGTGGTCGTAGGAAATCCCAAGGGGCTCCCATGCGGCCCTGAACATGGCGCTGACCGAATCCACGTACTCCTTTGGGGTCATCCCCCTCTTCTCTGCCGCCTGCACGATCTTGTCCCCGTGTTCGTCGGTGCCGGTCAGGAAGAAGGTCTCGCATCCCATGAGCCGCCTGAACCTGGCCTGCACGTCGGCCACCACGGTCGAGTAGGCATGGCCGAGATGGGGTTCTGCATTCACATAGTAGATGGGAGTCGTGATATAGAATCTCTTACTGCTTTCTTCCATTTCCCTGCTCATCCCTCTTCCGCTTTCCCCTCCTGCTCTTATTAGACTGTTTGCCGCCCTGGCCCTTTGCCGCGCTACCGTTGCCGCCCTTCTGCTTGGCCTTCTGCGGACGGCGCCTCCTGCCTGAGCGGCGGCGCCCGCCCTTCTTCTCGGTACGGCCGCTGCCCTGGCCCGGTCCCTCTCGCCTGGCCTGCCGCTCGCCACTCTGCCCTCCTCCCCCTTCCGCTGGCTCCTCACCGCCGGAGTCCAGCCCTGGGAACACAGGCTCATCGGCGAGGGCCTCGGCCTGTATCCTGGCGGCCTCGGCAGCCTCCTTGGCCCACGCCGCCATAGTACCGTCCGCATATGCCTGGTACTCGTAAGTTATGCAGCAGAGCAGCCTGCCGCACAGGCCGGAGATCTTGTTGGGGTTGAGGGGAAGGTTCTGGACCTTGGCCATTTTGATTGAGACCGGTGCGAAGTTCTTCATGAAGCCGGCGCAACAGATGGCCCTTCCGCAGCTCCCGATTCCGCCGACCATCTTTGCCTCGTGGCGGATCCCTATCTGCCGCATCTCTATCCTGGTGTGCAGGGCCTTCACCAGGTCCTTGACCAGCTCCCTGAAATCCACCCGGCCGTCGGCGGAGTAGTAGAAGATGATCTTTGAACCGTCAAAGAAGCTCTCCACCCTGACGAGCTTCATTTCGAGCCCGTGGTTATCTATGAGCTCCTGGCATATGCGCCACGCCTTCTTCTCCCGCTCGAGGTTGGCGCCGTAGGACTTTATCTCCTCGGTGGAGGCTATACGTACGACCTGCGGCAACGAGGCATCCAAGGGGAGCGACACCACGCGCCCCACAGTCTGCCCTACCTCCGGCCCGTGGGGAGTCTCTACGACCACCCACTCCCCGTCCCTCAGATCCAGCGCACCGGCGTCGAAGTGATCGGGTGGAAGCCCTGGCCTGAGCCGCACCGCCGCCACCCGCGTGGCGCCTGCAACATCCCCTCCGGGCCCCTGGCCGCCGCCTTCCGTATTTTCCAACTGTCCGCCCTCTTTTTCCTGCATGATATACGTTTCCAATCCGGACACAGGCCCGAACACATGGCAAATCCATCAGAGAGAACGAAGAATATTAACATCCAAAAGGCTCAGTTGCCAACCGCGGGGACAGCGCCTCCGAGCCAGAAGAGGAGGAGCTTCTCCAGCATGAACTGGCGGTTTATGTTCCTATCCTGCAACAGGGATATCCCGGACAGCCAGGAGACATAATCGGAGACCTCAGAGAATCCGGCCCTGGATGCTGCCAGTCTCACCACCCTCTCAGGCAGGACGAGGAAGGCCTCGGCCCCGGCGCGTAAGGCCAGGACGTCTCGCGCAAGGCAGGCGGAGAGATGGACCATGAAACCGAAACCGTCCTCGTCGGCCCCACACTCCTGGGCGAGGGTGAGGGCGAGGAGGAGCCCTTCAGGGGAGTCCCCCGCCTCCACCATCCTCAGGAAACGCTCCTTGAAATTACTATAGACGGGAGAAGACCAGAGTCCCACCTTGGCCATGTCTCCATGAGCCATTCTCAGGAGAGCCATGTCCACCTCGCCTCCGGCCTGGCCTGTTATGGCAGCGTCGTCCGGCCTGGGAGAGAAGAGCAAATGGCACCTGGACCTTATGGTCTTCAATATGGATGCCCCTTGCGGGGCACCCAGCAGGAACACCAGGTAGGGAGGAGGCTCCTCCAGCACCTTAAGCATGGCATTGGCGCTCTCCACATTGAGCCTGTGGGCATCGGGGAACACCGCCACCCTCCGCTCCCCGGCAAGCGGGGGAAAGGCGACCTGGGACCTGAACTCCTTGACGGCGTCTATCCTCACCTGCCCCCCCTCGCTGCCTATCCAGGCCAGGTCAGGATGGGTGGAGTGATCCACCTTCCGGCAGGCCCCGCATCTTCCGCAGCCTGCCGCACCAGCCAGATCGGGCGAGGAGCAGAGGAGCAGCCTGGCCAGTGCCGTCAGTTCCCGCTCCAGGGCCCCATATTCACCTGCAAAGAGCAGATAGGCGTGGGCGAGGCGACCCCTCTTCATGGCACGGGCTATGAAGAGCATATGTGGGGGGGCTTCAGGCATGACGGCCCTCCTCAGAGTCAGGGCAGCTCCTTCCAAAGGCTCTGCTGGTTCACCGCGCCGCCGCCGTCCTCACTCCCCTGCTCCTCAGCGTCTTCACCACACCTCTCTCCTCTGGGGGTGAGGAAGAAATACCTCCCGAAGAGTGCCTGGTAGTCGGTCCAGGCCCGCCCTGGGCCGTCCAGTCCGGAGCCCAGGGACGAAAGGAAGTTGAGCTTGGCATCCATGTCGTCTATGAAGTGGAGGACCACCGCCTCCTCGGTCATGGGCAGGACAGGGGAGCCCATCTCCCGTTGGCCGTGGTGGCTGAGGACCATGTGTTTGAGCTGGAGAAACCTCTCGTTGCCGGCCGGGAGCCCCAGGCTGCTCCAGATGCGGTCCAGCATCTCTATCCCTATGCCTATGTGACCCAGGAGGCGGCCTCGGTCGGTGTATCCAAAGTTGGGGGTGGAGTAGTCCAGCTCCTCCGTCTTTCCGAGGTCGTGGAGCAGGGCGCCCGCGGTCAGGAGCTCCTCGTCCAGCCCTGGATAGAGCCTGCATACAGCCGCCGCCAGCCTGCCCACCGAGACAGAGTGCTCCAGGAGCCCGCCTATGTAGGCATGGTGCAAACGCTTGGCGGCCGGTGCGGTCCTGATGGCCTGGGACAACCCACCGTCCTTGCACACCGCCTCCATGAGGAGGGCGAGGGGAGGGGTCTTGACGCGCCTGGCCATCTGCACGAACTCGTTCCAAAGCCCTTCCCTGTCATACGGAGAGACAGGCATGAAATCTCCGGGGTCCACGCCTTCCTGCTCCACCGGCACCATCTCTCTGATGTTGAGCTGCACCTCCTCCCTGAAGACCTCGGCATTGGCCTCCACCGCCACGTAGTCGTTGACGTCGAAGAGGGCGGAGAGCTCCGCGGCCCGCTCCCATACGCGCCCGCCTATCTCCCCGCTCCTGTCCATGAGGACGAGGGCGAGGTAGTCTTTGCCGGTCCTGGCCTTTCTGAGCTGCTTTTCCCGAACCAGGAACACACCCCTCACATGGTCGCCGCCCTGGATATCCGAGACGAAGGCCCCCTTCTCCATGTCACCCTCCGAAACGGTGGCAGATGGGGAAACGCCTTCCATCAGAGAAGGCGGCCCTGCTCACCCTGATACCAGGCGGGGCCTGGTGCCTCTTGTACTCGTTCCTGTGAAGCCTGGCCACCATCTCCGATACCAGCGCCTGGTCTATACCCTCCTGGGCAGCTATCTCCACCTCGGTGAGGCCATGCTCCAGGTAACCCTCGAGGATCCTGTCCAGCACCGGGTAGGGAGGAAGGTCGTCCTGGTCGGTCTGGCCTGGACGCAGCTCCGCGCTGGGGGGCTTCTCGAAGACCCGCTCCGGGATCGCTCCCTCGGCCTGGTTCAAGTGCTCGGCCAAGGCATAGACCCTGGTCTTGAAGAGATCGGCGATGGGAGCGAAGCCCCCGGCCATGTCTCCGTACATGGTGCAGTACCCCACTGCCAGCTCAGACTTATTCCCCGTGGCCAGCAGGAGGGAATGGAACTTGTTGGAGAGCGACATGAGTATGGTGCCCCTTATCCTGGCCTGGAGGTTCTCCTCGGTGACATCCCTTGGATATCCCTCGAACGAAGGGGCGAGTTGGGCCGAGAATGCCTCCATCACGGGGCCTATCTCCACGGTCATGGTCGCGATCCCGAGCCGCGAGGCCAGCTCCAGGGCGTCCTCTATGCTCTCCCTGGAGGTATAAGGAGAGGGCATGAGCACACCCAACACGTTCTCAGGCCCCACTGCCCGCGAAGCCAGGACCGCGCACACAGAGGAGTCTATCCCACCGCTGAGCCCCAGAAGCACACGGCGGAAACCTGTCCTGCGGAGATAGTCCCTGAGCCCGAGCACCAGGGCCCGGGAGAGCATCTCCATCTCTTCCAGCACTGGATGGCTAGCGTGACCGCGGTCCCCGATATCCGCGACCAAGAGGGCTTCTTCAAAGTAGGGGGCCTCGGCCACGATGGTCCCATCCCGGTCCATCACCATGCTGCCCCCGTCGAACACGATGGAGTCGTGCCCGCCCACCATGTTGCAGTATGCGACTGGAGCACCCAGGCTGACCGCGGTCCTGGCCAACCACTCGCGGCGCCGGACCGCCTTTCCGAACTCGTATGGAGATGCCGAGACATTGAGCAGCAGAGAGACGTCCGCTTGGCCGAGTTCCTCCACGGGATCGCGGGCGTAGGAGCCGGAGAGCCCCTCACCGTTCCATATGTCTTCGCATATGGTGAGGCCGGCCCTGGCACCTGGAAGGTCCAGCCAACAGGGCGCATCTCCTGGGGAGAAGTAACGGGGCTCGTCGAAAATGTCGTAGGCGGGCAGGAGCATCTTGCGGTACACCGCCACCACTCTCCCCGCCCTGGCCACATAGGCGGCGTTGAACACCCGTCCATCAACCGAGGGCTCCACACCTCCGAACACTGCGGTCACCTCTCCTATGCGCGAGGCCAGTTCCAGGGCGCCATCGGCAGAGGCCGCGACGAAGTCGGCCCTCTTGAGCAGGTCACGGGGGGGGTAGCCGCATACGGCCAGTTCCGGGAACAGTACCAGGGCGCAGCCGTCATCCTCGGCCCTCCTCGCCATCTCCGCCATTCTGGAGACGTTGTCGCGGAAGGCCCCTATCTCGAGATCCATCTGGGCCAGGGCAACCTTCATAGAAAGAAGGATATATCCCACTTCAGAGCAAAAGAAAAGGGCGCCTGGGCGCCCTTGCAACCGCCTGCCCGGCGAACCGCCGGGCCGCCTAAGCTCACCCGAAGCGGGTTGTGCCGCAGGTGGCGGTGGGCATGCCGCCCTGGCCTGAACGGCTCGAACAGCACGAGAAGGAAGAGACTACCTTCTTCACGCTGCTGGAACCGCACCTCGGGCACAGGATATCCTTTGCGTCTCTCGCCGAGAGGACGAACTTCTCGAACGGCGTATGGCAACTCTGACAGACAAACTCGTAAATGGGCATGACTTCATCCTCCTTCCCTGGATACAGCATATCCCCGCGCCTGGAAAGGCGCGAAACGGCTATGCTATGAAATTCCATCTTTGAATTGGGAAAACCAATTGTTATTACATTAACGACGAAAGGGCAAGTGTCAATGGCAAGGGGCCTCCATTCCCTCCAGGCGGTGGCGCAGCAGATGGAGCAGGATAAGGCCGGGCAGGGCGGCCAGAAAGGTAATAAGGAAAAAGACGGGCCACGAGGCAGAGGCCGCCAGGAGGCCGGCCGGAGGGCCGATCACCACCCGGCCCACCGATGCCAGCGCCGACAGAAGTGCGTACTGGGTGGCACTGTGGCGCCTGGAGCACAGGGCCATGAGAAATGCGACGAAGGCGGCCGTGCCCATGCCGCCGGACAGGTTCTCGAAGCCGACCGCCGCGACCATCAGGGGATAGCTCTTGCCCACCAGGGCCAGGAGGGCGAAGGAGAGGTTCGAGACCGCCTGGAGCATGCCAAACCCCATGAGGGAGCGGAACAGGCCGAGCCTGGCCATCAGGGCCCCGCCTCCAACGGCGCCGGCAATCGTGGACACCAGGCCCAGCCCCTTGTTTATCACCCCTACGTCCGTGGGCGTGAAGCCTGCTCCCCTGATGAGGAAGGCCGTGGTGAGGGTTCCAGCGAAGGCGTCTCCGAGTTTGTACAGCACTATGAGGGCCAGCATGGATGCCACGCCTGGTCTCTCCATGAGGTCGCGGACGGGCCCGGCCACCGCGGCGGCCAAGGTGGGGGGAGGAGCGGCACGGGCAGGCTCGGGG
>WFVQ01000117.1 GCA_015491585.1 Deltaproteobacteria bacterium | reverse complement strand
GTGGCCTCTCTACGCAAGCCTCCGCTCGCCCAGACCCACGGCCCTTCCTGCGGGACGTCCGGTGAGAGAGGTGCGTCTCGAGCTCACCGGCAACATGGACAGATACGTCTGGTCCTTCAACGGCAGGACCCTGAGCGAGGCGGACAAGATCCTGATCCGCAGGGGAGAGAACGTCAGGTTCGTGCTGGTGAACAAGACCATGATGCATCACCCCATGCATCTACACGGCCACTTCTTCAGGGTGGTCAACGGCCAAGGGGACCACGCCCCGCTGAAGCACACCGTGGACGTGGCGCCCATGAAGACCACGGTCATAGAGTTCCAGGCCGACGAGGAGAAGGATTGGTTCTTCCACTGTCACATCCTCTATCACCTGGCCGCTGGCATGGCACGGGTGGTCCACTACGAGGGGAGCGTGATCGATCCGGAATTGGAACGCGCCAAGCGGCGCAGCCGGGACGAGATGGAGGACCACGACTTCTTTGCCTGGGGCGAAGTCTCACTGCTCACCAACATGGAGTACGGCCATGTTCTCGCCTCCAATACCAGGAACGGTATCGAGTTCGGTTGGGAGACCGATTGGGAGGGTGAGTATGAAGTGGAGCCGTACTATCGCCGGTATATGACCCGGCTCCTCTCCCTGTTCGCGGGCGCGGACGTGGATGGAGAGGAAGGGCTGGCAGTCGCGGGGATCCGCTATGTGTTGCCCTTCTATCTCAGGACCGAGCTGCGGGTGGACCAACACCGCGACCTCAGGCTGGAGGTTGGCAGCGACATTCAGCTCTTTCCGAGGCTGTTCCTGGAGTGGTACGCCAACACCGACGGCGAATGGCGCTGTTCTCTGGAGTATGTGGTTACCAAGGGGATCTCGCTGGAGGCCCTCCACGATTCCGACTACTACGGCGGGATAGGGTTAAGGGTGAAGTTCTGAGAAGTTCTGAGGAGACGCCATGATCGAGTGGTGCGGAGAGAGCCATACCGGCTTGCGCCGCAAAAAGAACGAAGACCACTTCATCGCTGTGGCGGACACCGCTTCCAGCGCAGTGGAGGCCCTGGGAAGTCTGTTCGCCGTGGCCGACGGCATGGGAGGACATCCGGCCGGAGAGGTGGCCAGCAGGCTGGCGTGTGAGGCGCTGGAGCAGGGGTTCTACGGCCCTGGGCCGCTGGGCCGCCTCAGCTCGCTGGTTCCAGGAGGTGTGCGCCGGGCGCTGATCTCGCGCCTGGTATCGGCCTTCGAAACGGCCAATCAGAGGGTGTGCATCCACGGAGGCCAGTCTCCTGAGTGCAGGGGTATGGGAACCACATTGTCCGCTCTGCTCCTGAGGCCTCCCCTGGGGGTGGTGGCCCACGTGGGCGACAGCCGTGTCTACAGGCTGCGGGCCGGGGTGTTGGAACAGCTCACCCGCGACGACACCTTCATCAGGGAGCTGGTGGAGGCCGGCGATCTGAACAAGGAGCAGGCCAGGAAGAGTCCGATGCGCCATATCCTGGAACAGTCCATAGGAGAGGGGTTCCAGGAGGTGTTCACCGCCTCGTTCCAGGTCGCGTCCGGAGACCTCTTCCTGCTGTGTACAGATGGCCTCCATGACATGGTGAGCGACATGGCCATCCAGGCTATACTTATAGAGGATCTGTCCCAGCATGAGAGGTGCCGGCGTCTCGTGGAGGCCGCGCTCCAGGCCGGAGGCAGGGACAATGTGACCGTGGTGGCGGTGGAATGGAAGGAATGACCATGGAGTCAGGAAGCGGCGGCAACGTGCTCCCGGTGGGCACGATACTCAACGGCAAGTGGGTGATCCTGGAGTTCATCGCCAAGGGCGGCATGGGCGAGATTTATAGGGCCCACCAGCTCAACCTCAAGCGCGATGTCGCCATAAAGACCGTCTCCAGGGAGTGGCTCGAGGAGATAAGCGAGGACCCCGAGGAGCTCGAGAACGCCCTGAAGCGATTCAGGCAGGAGGTCCTCACCATGGTCCAGATCCGCCATCCCAACGTGCTCCAGCTCTACGACTACGAGACAGCGGAGGTGGAGCTGGATGGCGAGACCAAAGAGGTGGAGTACATCGTCCTCGAGTACGTACCTGGCCTGACCCTCCGCGACACCATGCGGGAAGAGGGGTTCCATCCCGACGATCAGGAGCTGGCAGCCTGGATGAGGCGCTACTTCCTGCCGGTGATCGAGGGGGTGAAGGCCATCCACTCCGCCGGGATATTCCACAGGGACATAAAGCCCGAGAACGTGCTCATGGATGGAGAGATCCCGAAGATAGCCGACTTCGGGCTGGCCAGGTCGTGCAGGATGTCTTCGGTGACCTGCTCCCTGGAGATAAAGGGCACCCCAGCCTACATGGCGCCCGAACAGTTCATAGACTTCAAGAGGAGCGACCAGCGGACCGACATCTACTCCCTGGGCAAGATACTATACGAGGCCGCTGCGGGCAGGATGCCGAAAAACGCCGTTCCGTTCAAACAGATGGCCTTGAAGCAGGCCCAGACCCCGTTCTTCGAGGCCATCGACGGAGTGGTGAGGAAGGCGACCTCGGAGAAGCCCGAGGATCGCTACGGGTCTGTGGAGGAGTTCCAGGCAGCGGTGGAGGCGGCGCTTGCCTATGTGGGCGAGAGAGGCCCAGGACCTCTGCCTCCTGGCGCGCGCTCTCCTGGGAACAGGAGGGTATGGCCCTTCGTTGCGGCCCTGGCCGTGGCGCTCGTGTTGGCAGGCTCTTTCTGGTTCACCCACTACTATGGAGAGCATTCGGCCGGCCAACGGCCTCAGGCTTGGGAAACGCCTGTGTTTCCAGAGGGCACCCCCCGCCGCAAGCCGGCTTCCGATGGTGTGGCGCTTATACTTGTACCTGGAGGCCGGTTTACCCTCCCTGCCGGGGCTGCTGGAGAGCGTGAGCGCCATGTGGAGGTGGCCCCGTTCTACATGGATGAGACACCGGTGACGAACCACCAGTTTGTAAATTTTCTCAACAGTATAGGGGAGAGGGTGGAGGCAAGGGAGGGGGCGGTCCGTGATGAAGAAGGCCATATCCTCATCTATCTTGGTGAGGTGGTGGAGGGATACGAACCCATAGTTTACAGGGCTGGAAGGTTCGAGGTCAAGAATTCGGGCCATGCCGCCTGCCCGGTGGTGAGAGTGACTGCATATGGTGCAGAGGCATATGCCCGCTTCTATGGCAGGCGGCTGCCCACTATGGCCGAATGGCTCTATGCCGCGGCTGAGGGGAGGGACCCTGCCGGGTTCAAGGATAGTGAGGACGTATTTCCGGCCTCTTTCTTCCAAAAGATAGAGTTGCCGTTTCCAGTGATGCTTTTTCAGCCCAACAGGTTTGGTCTAAAGGGGCTGAACAGGAGCCTGGGGAGTTGGGTCCTGGACGCCAGGACAACAGGAGAGGAAGGGCCTTCTTATGTCATCGTGGGTGGTTTCGACAAGGGGTCTGTGTCCGGCGGAACAGGTCAAGCTGGGCCCATAGCCGTCAGGCGTCAGCCCTGGGAGGCCTTCGAGGAGGTGGGTTTCCGGTGCGTTAAGGACCTGGACGGCTGAGGAGGCTGATGGTCATTCCTCTATCCTGCCGTCACGCATGGCTATCACCCGGTCTGCCCTGGAGATGATGGCGGGATCATGGGATGAGAAGAGGAAGGTGGTGCCCTGCTCCCGGTTCAGGCGGTGGAGGGTCCCTATGAG
>WFVQ01000116.1 GCA_015491585.1 Deltaproteobacteria bacterium | reverse complement strand
GCGCCTACTTCCAGGACCCTGAAGAGCCCCTGGAAAAGGCCCAGGAACGAAAGAATCGCCACATCCTTCGCAAGGTGAGGTTGAGGCCCGGTGAGCGCCTTCTCGACATAGGCTGCGGTTGGGGCGCCTTGCTATCCATGGCCGCCGACGAATTCGGGGCCGAGGCCGTGGGCCTGACTCTATCGGAGGAGCAGCACAGGCTCGCTTCCCAGCGGTTGGCGGAGAAAGGTCTGGCCTCCAGGGCCCAGGTGCGGCTCCAGGACTACCGGGAGGTCCCTTCCGATGAAGAGGGGAGCTACGACAAGTTGGTGTCGGTGGGGATGTTCGAGCACGTGGGCAAGGAGAATCTCACCACCTTTTTCAAACAGGCCCATGCGCTCCTGAAGGAGAGCGGCCTCTTCCTGCTCCACACCATATCCCGGTTGAGGCCCAGGGATACCGACCCCTGGATCTGTACCTACATATTTCCAGGCGGTTATATCCCATCCATCGGCGAGACCCTGGAGGCGGCCAGCGAGGCGGGGTTCGACCTGGTGGATATCGAGGATCTCAAGTATCACTACGCCATCACCCTCTCCCACTGGCTGCAGCGGTTCGAGGGGGTTCGAGAGAGGGTGGAGGAGATGATGGGCCCGGAATTCGTGCGTATGTGGAGGCTCTACCTGGCCAGCTCCCGGACCAGCTTCCAGTGTGGCGATCTCCACGTCAGCCAGTTCCTCTTCTCCAAGGGCAGGGTGGATGATCTTCCGCTCACCCGGGACTGGATGCACTGCAAGGAGTTGGAGCCGCCTATCTGAAAAGAGGCCAAAAAAAAGGCCCGCAAGCGGGCCTTTCCTCGGTGGTTTAGGCCGTTAGGCCTACCACCAGCTCACCGTCTGATCCGCATCGAAGATCATCTGGACCAGCTTGTCGTAGTTGGGATCGCCCACATAGAGCTTGAACTCCATGGCGTCCCGGTCACGGTTCAGGATCTCCACCAGTTTCTTGGTGGCCTCATCGGGCTCTGAACGGTAAACGTGCAGTATCTTCATCTTCTTTTCATCGCTCATGGCGCACCCCCCTTAGTCTTCTGAACACGCCGGAGGCGGCGTCTTGGACTGCTTGGGCAGGCCGTAGGGGATGATGTAGTCGGCCTCGCGGAGCTTTTCACCGAGCTCCTCCAGGGAGATCTTGGTGAGCTCAACGCCCTCTACGTCATCACCGTCCAAGGTCAGGACGTCACCCTCCATGTCGCGGATCCAGTCGATATTCTCCTTCACATAGTCGGAGAACCGGGGATACTCGTTGTACATGAAGACGGCGTGGGAATAGTGGTTCTCAACGGCCAAGCCCAGTGCAGAACGCACGGCGTCGCCGGCATACATCCTGTTCTGCATGAGGAAAAAGCACTTCTTGGATTCCATGGTCAGCCTCCTTACAGCACCAGATACTTGCCGCACTCGTCGATGATGGCGCCGTGGTAGGCCTGGGTCCGCATCTGGCGCGCGGTCAGCCCCTTGGGGATGTCCAGATCCGGATCGTAACCCTCACAGGTGTAGCTGTCGGCGCAGATGGCCAGGTCCTCCACATCGCAGAGGTTGGCGAGCTTGACGAAATCGGGATGCTTGGTGAGATGTACCGATTTGAAGGTGAAGAAGACCATCACCTTCTTCCCTGCCCGCTTGGCAGCAGCGGCCACGCCGAGGACGTGGCGCATGTGCTGGGGCGAGGTGACAAAGATGCCCAATTTGTTCGGATCTTGTGCCATTTTTACCTACTCCTCCTTGTTAAGGGCTACTTTTTCTTGACGTAGAAGCGGATGAAGCCGTCATCCTCCTTCTCGCCCAGGTACTCGTGCCCGGCCCTGGCACACCAACCGGGGATGTCGTTCCTGGAACCGGGGTCGGTGCCGAGGACCTCGAGGATCTCACCGGAGTTGATCTTCTCGATCTCCTTCTTGGTCCTCAAAAGGGGCATCGGACAGCTTAGACCCTTTGCATCCAGGGTGCGGGCCACCTGAAGTCCATCCGGGGCAATCTTGATGTCGCTCATGACTCCTCCTTATTGTGACTATTTTTTATTGATCTCGAGCGCCCCAAAGGGCGCTGTAATCACATCTCTACGATGAGCTTGTTGGAATCCTCGTTC
>WFVQ01000115.1 GCA_015491585.1 Deltaproteobacteria bacterium | reverse complement strand
ATGGTATTCTCCCACTACGATCCGGTGACATAGGTAAAACTTGTTGCCTTAACACCTCCTCTTTGCTATAGCCCTTAACAGGACAACATTTCACGCCACTCAAGGAGGTGGAGCATGGCCTGCAAGAAGAGACGAATCCTGAAGGGTGATTGGGCGGAGTTCTGCCGCTCGTTCACCTCCGCCAACATCATGCGCCGGGCCACCGTATTCCAGGGCAACGACGCGATCATAGGAGAACCTGGCCTCCCGTTCCTCTCCCTTTCCTACGATCCAGAGGCGTCCACCATAGCTGTCGTCCTGGGAGACAACGCTCCGGACCGGCTGGCCAGGGAGGTGGCGGCGGTCAAGAAGCCCAGGGCGGTCTATTTCATAGAAGAGGAAGGGGCCGAGGGCTCCACCCGAGGCGTGCAGATACAGCCAGGGCCTGGCCAGGGGATGATCAGGCTCCTGTTCGACGACGAGGCACCTGACGCGGTCCGCAACCAGTGGACCGCCGACATCGCCTACTCCATTTACCTCGCCAGGGGCGGGGTCCACGGAGAAGACCAGGGGGACTGGTTCCAGGCAGAGGCGCTGATAGCCGACACCATAGCCAGATTCCTCTCCTGATCCCTCTCCATCCCGGGCGCACAGCGGGTGTCTGCTTGTGCGCCCGTTCCGCATCCAGAATCCCGTTGCCAAGTCTTTAGATAGGTTGTATTTTCACCGCCAACATTTGACGAGGCAGGCGACAGGAGCGTTCTCAAATGGATTTCTTCTCCAACTGTTACAAAGAGAGCGGGCAGGAGTTCGACAAAGCGGTTTCACCTGAGGAGACCATCTCCCGCGTCCTATCGAGATTCTCGGAGACCGGGCTGAGGATCCTGCAGGAGACGGTCAGGATAGACAAAGGGCGCTTGGGCATACCGGTTTATATAAGCAAGTACACGCCCGAGGCCATCAGGATAACCAACAACCCAAAACAGATGGGCAAGGGCGGCACCCCTGTCCAGGCCGAGGCCAGCGCGGTCATGGAACTGGTGGAGCGCTACAGCCTCTTCAGCTTCCTCAAGGAGCGGGAGCGTAAGGTGGCGCCCTGGAGGGAGCTCTCCGGCCCGGCGGTATCGTTCAGGGAACTCGCCCTCTCGCTCCACGACGACTCCGGCCTGGAATCCAATCCCCGTTTTCAGGAGATACTCCGCTCGATACCGTTCGAGTGGGTAGAAGGCCATGCCCTCGGTGTGGAGTCGCCGGTGCTGCTGCCCTGGTCCTGGTTCTGGCCAATCAACGAATTCAACGGCTCCGCGGCCGGCAACACCGTTGAAGAGGCCGCTGTCCAGGCCCTGTGCGAGATAATAGAACGCCATGTATGTTCCGAATTGAGCTACAAGGAGCTGAAGACCCCCACCATAGACCCCGGCTCTCTCAAGAGTCCTATGGCGAAGGAGCTGGTGGGGAAGTTCAGGGCAAAGGGGATCGAACTTGTCCTGAAGGACTTCACTCTTGGCATGGGCGTTCCCACCGTGGGCGCCATTGCCTGGGACCCCTCCACGTTTCCCAGGCGGAGTGAAATCGTCTACACCGCAGGAACGGCCCCGAGTCCAGAGAGGGCGGCCATAAGGGCCATAACCGAGGTGGCCCAGCTCGCAGGAGATTTCGATACCGACGGTGAATACGTGGAGAGCGGATTGCCCAAGTTCTCCTCGCTCGAAGAGGCCTCATATGTCCTGGACTCCAATGAGACGGTCTCGATAGACACCCTGCCCGACTGCGGTGCCCAGGACTTCCTGGATGAGCTGAGGGGGATCTTCGACGCCATACGAAGCGCCGGGCTCACAGCCTACGTCGTGGACGTGACCCATCCTGTCCTCCGCATACCTGTGGTTTACGCCATCGTGCCCGGCAACCACTTCCGGGAGCGCACCAGGGGGGTGGACCTGCTGTTTCACGCCTCCAAGGTCGCTGCCTCGCTGCCTGATCCAGCCCAGGCAGGATCACTGCTGGAGCAGCTCCACTCCTTCGCACCTGCCAGGTTCGAACCGCCTTTCTATCTCGGCCATGTAATGGAGCGGGAGGAGAGGTTTGGAGAGGCGCTGGCGTGGTTCCAGGAGGCCCTGGAGCGGGAGCCCCTGGAGGAGGAACTGCCGAACATCTACTGCCACCTGGGGGTATGCCACAAGGAGATGGAAGACTACGATACGGCCCTCACGTTTCTTGAGAGGGCCAAGGCATTGAATCCAGGGCTCAAGGAGGTTTACAACCTCATGGGCTACTGCCATTTCAAGCAGAAGCGCTACGTCGAGGCCATAGAGGCGTTCGAGACAGCCATAGAGCTGGATCCGGCATCCGCCATAGACTATGCCAATATAGGCAGCAACCTGCGGAGGCTGGGGATGGCTGAGGCAGCCAAGAAGTGGTACGAGATGGCCCTGGAGCTGGACCCCGGCATCACATGGGCCAGGGAGCACCTCGAAGAACTCGAAGGTGCGGCCTGAGGCGTGCCCAGCTTTTTTGAATGGCCATTCATTTTTTCGGCTGGCGAAAAG
>WFVQ01000114.1 GCA_015491585.1 Deltaproteobacteria bacterium | reverse complement strand
TCCTCCCTGAACTGCCCCTCCTCCATCGCCTTCTCAAGATTCTTGTTGGTGGCCGCTATGATCCTCACGTCGCTCTTGATCACCCTGGTTCCGCCAAGGCGCTGGAACTCCCTGTCCTGGATCACGTTGAGCAGCTTGACCTGGACATTGTGGGGCAGCTCCCCGATCTCGTCCAGGAATATCGTTCCTCCCTTCGCCGCCTCGAACCTCCCGATCTTCTGGGAGCTGGCGCCGGTGAAAGCACCCCGCTCGTGGCCGAAAAGCTCGCTCTCTATTAAGGTCTCGGGCAGGGCCGAACAGTTGACCGTGACGAAGGGACCGTTCTTCCTGGCGCTGTTGTAGTGGATTGCCTTGGCGATCATGGACTTGCCGGTACCGCTCTCCCCGCGGAGGAGCACGGTGGCTTGGCTCCCGGCCACCCGGCGCACCATGTCGAAGACCTCCTGCATCCTGCTGCTTCTGCCGATTATGTTTCCTATGTCGTACTTCTCGGCGAGCTCGGCCTTGAGCTGCCTGTTCTCTTGCAGCAGCGTCTCCCTCTCGGCGTTGGCTGCCTGTATCCTCTTGACGGTCTGGGCTATGAGACCGCTGACGATGGTAAGGAGCCGCAAATCCTCATCGAATCCGCCTCCCAGACCGTGCTGCCTGTCCACACTCAGGGCCCCTATGGTCTGACCGCCGTCCTTTATGGGAACGCATATGAACGAAACGTCCCTGCCCCTGGACGCACCGCGGCTCCTGGTTCTGTTGAGGAAGCGGGGTTCGTCCCCGATCCTGGGTATGACCATTGGCTGGCCGCTGGCAACCACCTGGCCCGTAATGCCCTCGCCCAGCTTGTACCTCCCCCTCCTCCTGGCCTCGGCAGAGAGCCCGTGGGCCACCTCTATCTGCAGCTCTGACGAGGCCGGGTTGACGATGGTGACGGTCCCCCTGACCATACCCATGCGGTTGGCCAGGATCTTCATGACCTCGCGCAAGGCTATCCTGAGATCAGCCGAGACCGAAAGGGCCTTGGTCACCTCGTAGAGCGTAGTGAGCTCCGCCATCTCCCTGGAGCCCGGCGACGCCGTCTCCATCTCATTGCCGACCGCCTTGCCTGTAGCCATATTTGAAAAATATCCCGGCACTACAAAATTGCAACACCATCAATGGCAAAAATGACATTTTTGGAACACAAGCCCAATACACATGCAGCGAAAAGACCATCGCCCTTGTAAAGACCGCTTACCGGATGCTATATTTGCACGGATTCAGAGAGAAAGTCACAAGGATGAAGGAGGAGCGATGGAAGGACTTGGAGTAAGCGTCATAGAACACCTTCTCCTGCACCAGAAGGAGAACCCAGAGGCAACGGGCCAGTTCACCAGGCTCATATCAGAGCTGATCTTCTCTGCGAAGATCATCGCAAGGGAGGTGAACAAGGCCGGGCTGGTGAACATCCTCGGCCTCACCGGCGAGGTCAATGTACAGGGAGAGCAGGTGAGGAAGCTGGACGAGTTCGCCAACCGCGTGCTCATCTACAGGATGCAGAAGGCAGGGGTGCTCTGCGCTATGGCCTCTGAGGAGAACGCGGACATCATAGAGGTGCCCGACAACCTGCCAAGGGGAAGCTACCTCCTCATCTTCGATCCCCTGGACGGCTCCTCCAATATCGACGCCAATGTCAGCATCGGAACCATCTTCTCCATATACCGCAAATCCGACGAACGTTCCTACGTCACCCTCGACGACTTCCTCAGGAAGGGGTCCGAGCAGGTGGCGGCCGGATACTTTCTCTATGGCTCCAGCACCATGCTGGTATATACCACTGGCAATGGCGTGGACGGCTTCACCCTGGACCCCACCGTGGGCGAATTCCTGCTCTCACACCCCAACATCAGGATACCGGAGGAAGGAAAGGTCTACTCGGTAAACGAGGCCTACACCTGCTACTGGGACGAAAAGACCCGCCGGACAGTAGAGTACTTCAAGTCCCCAGACAACTACAGGGGAAAACCGTACCGGGCCAGGTACATCGGATCCCTGGTGGCCGACTTCCACCGGAACCTCCTCTACGGCGGAATCTTCATGTACCCTGCGGACAAAAAGGACCCGGCCAAGCCGAGGGGCAAATTGAGGCTCCTTTGTGAGGCCGCCCCCCTGGCCTTCGTGGTGGAGCAGGCAGGAGGAGCCGCCACCGACGGCAAGGACCGCATTCTCGACCTGAAGGCCAGCGAGCTTCACGAGAGGGTGCCACTCTTCATAGGCAGCCGGAAAGACGTAGAGATGGCCACAAGGCTGATGCAGGGGGATGGCTGATCCCTCCGCGCTAGCCACCACTATTTTCCTGGTCCGCCACGGCCAGACCCACTCCAACATCACAGGGAGGTTCACGGGAAGGCTGCCCGAACCCCTGACGGCAGAGGGAAGAGAACAGGCCAGGAAGGCCGGAGAGGCCCTCGCAGCGCACAACATCTCTGTGGTGGTCACCAGTCCTGTTGCGCGGGCCAGGGAGACAGCGGAGATCATATCCGCCGCCACGGGGGCACCGGTCTCCGAGCATCGGGCCTTTTCCGAGATCGCCATCCCGCAGTGGGAGGGACGGCTCAAGGAGGAGCTCCTCGCAGACCAGGCCAGCGGCTACCGTTCTTGGAAAGAGGCGCCCCACCGCTTCGCCATGCCAGGGGCCGAGTCACTGGCAGACCTCCAGAAACGCGCGGTCGCCGGGATAATGGAGCTGTTCCGCAGCCGTTCCGGGCAGAGGATTGTTCTGGTCTCCCACCTCTCGGTGCTGAGGTGCATGGTGCTCCACTTCACCGGAAGGGGGTTGGAGGCATACAGGGAGGTGAAAATCCCCAATGCCACCCCCCTTGCGCTCTCCATGAGGGGTGACCATATTTCATTCCAGTCCGAAACAGCATAGAATCACGCAAGAAACAGGAGGCGACGATGTTCAACGTCTTCAAGACCTTCATACTGCTCGCGGCGCTGACAGGGCTGTTCCTGTTTGCCGGCCAGGCCCTGGGCGGGCAGACAGGGATGACCATTGCGCTGGCGCTGGCCATCGTCATGAATTTCTTCGCCTACTGGTTTAGCGACAAGATGGCCCTGGCCATGAGCGGCGCGCGGCCACTGCCCGAGAGCGAGGCGCCCTGGGTCCACGAGATAGTGGCCAGACTGGCGCAGCGGGCCGGGATACCAAAGCCCAGGGTGTATATCACGCCCCAGGAGGCCCCCAACGCCTTTGCCACCGGCAGGAATCCAGCACACTCGGCGGTGGCGGTGACCAGCGGCCTCCTCCGCATGCTGTCACCAGAAGAGCTGGAAGGGGTGCTGGCCCATGAAATCGGCCACATTAAGAACCGCGACATCCTGATAAGCTCGGTGGCGGCGGTGATAGCAGGTGCCATAAGCTATCTGGCCAACATGGCGCAGTGGGCGCTGCTGTTCGGTGGCCTGGGAAGTTCGGACGACGACGACGGCGGGCTCGCAGGCATGGCCGGCATGCTGATCATGATGATAGTCGCCCCCATAGCCGCCATGCTCATCCAGATGGCCATCTCCAGGAGCCGCGAATACCTGGCGGACCAGGCGGGTGCCGCCATATCAGGCAAACCTTATGCATTGGCTAACGCCCTAAGACGGCTCCAAGAATGGAATCTCCGAATCCCTATGGATGTCAATCCGGCCACGGCCCAGATGTACATCGTCAACCCGCTTACAGGCAGGGCGTTGGCCAACCTGTTCAGCACCCATCCGCCCATTGAGGAGAGGATAAAGAGGCTGATGGCAATGGCCCAGGGCCGGGCTGCATGAAAGTCGCCCTCATAGCCCCGCCCTGGCCCCTCTTCAACAGGCCCTCCATCCAGGTTGCGGCCCTCAAGGCGTATCTGGCCAGCGAGCTGGAGTGGGCCGATGCTGTCTGTTTCCACCCCTATCTCCAGGTGGCCCAGATGTTGGGCCCCGAGGAGTACGATCTCATCTCCCAGTCGAGCTGGGCCTCAGAGGCGGTCTGCGGGTCGCTGCTCTTTCCCGAGATCGCCGAGAAGTCGCTTTCCGTATTTGAAAGGGCGCTGAAAAGGAGAGGAGGGAAGGGCGGGCGAGGGCTGTTCGAATCGGCCCAAAGGGCCGTACAGGCATCCCTATCCAACCTGGCGGAAGAAAGGCTGGAAGATTTCGACGCCGTCGCCATAACCGTCAGCCTGAATCAGCTCACCGCGGCCCTCTACACCGCCCGAGAGATCAAGAGACGCTGGGCAGAAAAGCCAGTGGTAATCGGCGGCGCTGGCCTAACCGGTCCGTTTGGGGCCTGGGTTCAGCGGAGCTTTCGTGAGGTGGACTACGTTGTCCAGGGTGAAGGAGAACTCCCCATCGCCAGCCTCCTCGAGGCGATCAAAAAGGATGAACCCTGGACCGCCTTCAAGGCCCAGGTAAAATCGCTTGACACCCTGCCGTATCCGGACTTCTCGGACTTCTTCGACGAGCTCGCCAGACAGCCCACCGGTTACCGGTTCAATCCTGTTATACCCTTAGAGGCCTCCCGCGGCTGCTGGTGGGGAAGATGCAACTTCTGCAACCTGAACCTCCAATGGAAAGGATACCGCGCCAAGAGTCCGGCAAGGACCGTGACCGAGCTCCTGACCTTGGCCAGGCGGTTCCGAGCCCTGGACTTCGCCTTCATGGACAACGTGCTGCCCAGGCGGGAGTGTCTCGATATGTTCCGACAGCTCGCTTCGGCAGGCATGGATCTCTGCATCTTCGCAGAGATACGGGCGGTCTATTCCCGGGAAGAGATCGCCACAATGGCCAAGGGAGGATTGAAGGAGGCACAGGTGGGCATCGAGGCACTCTCGACGCCGCTGTTAAAGAGGCTGGGGAAGGGCACCACGCTCATGGACAACATGGCCATAATGCGCCACCTGTGCGAGAGCGGGATACGATTGGGAGCAAACCTCATCGTCCACTTTCCAGGCAGCACCAGGGAGGAAGTCGAGGAGACCCTGGCGGCCATGGAGTATGCCTGGCCTTTCGGGCCGCTGAAGACGGTCTCTTTCTGGCTTGGTGACGGCTGCCCGGTATCGCGGGCACCCAGCTCCTTTGGGATCAGGTCGAAGCGGCCACACAGGTTCTACCAGGGCATCTTTCCCGACCGGCTCCTTGGAGGATTGGCGCCTCTGATTTGGGAATATGCAGGAGATCTCGCCATGCAGCGCCGACTCTGGCGGCCGGTGGAAAGGCGGGCCGAAGAATGGCACGCGCGCTGGACCGAGCTAAGGAGCAGACACGGCAAGATGCTGATCTTCCGCGACGGAGGGGACTTCCTCGTCATAAAACAGGTCCAGCCCGACGGCTCCGTACTCCACCACAGGCTTCCATCGTTGGCGAGGGCCATCTATCTCTACTGCCTCAATCCCAGGCCCATCGCCCAGGTCCTGGAAAAATTCGGCTCCCAATCCAGTCATCGGCTGGTTGAGTGGATGAACGAGATGATACAAAAACGCCTCATGTTCTCCAGCGACAAACAGGTGTTGAGTCTGGCGGTCTCAGATAGTAACATGGTCATGAGGTAAGTTGACATGGCCACCCCGCAGGCAAACACCTGGTTTAGCAGCAGACGCAACCTGCTTGTGAAAAATGTCATTCGCGACTTCATGTCTTCGTGCGCCCTTTTCAACCAGAAAAAGGGCAGCTCCTTTCACGACTCCGCAGATTACGACTGGCTCGACCGCTGGATAGGGAACAGCTCGGAGAAAGGCCCTCTGTGGCAACTCAAGGACAACTGCCACCTGCTCTGGAAGGATGCAGATCCCGCCTCACAGCCAAGCTGTTTCCTATTTGATTGGCTGGTGGGCGCCACGTTCCACGAGGCCATGAAGCTCAAGGAGAGCACCTACTTGGTGAGCCGCTATGAACCCACTTTCGCCAAGGCGATGGTGGGCAGCCACGGCATAGGGGACGGCACCTCCAAATGCCAACTATTTTTCCAGCACACCAAGGAGGACATCAAGACCATAATAGGGAGGATGGATTGCCTGTTCGAGACAGCGGTGGAGCAACTGGTAGAGATCCTTAGGCTGGAGAGGGACAATCCCATCCTCTTGAGATACCTGATAGAGTCGCCAGATGAGTGCGATGCCCTCTGGGGTGATAGGGGAGGAGCAGACTACCTGCTGTCGGTCATGTTCCCGCAGGGACTCGACCAGGCGTACTGTCATGCCGGCGAGAGCTACTTGGAAGGAGGCTGGTATGCAGAAGCCAGGGTCGCATTCGAAAAGGCCCTGGAGATCAACGGGAACTGCTCCGAGGCCAGGCGCGGCCTGGAGGTGCTTGAAAAGAGGCTAAAAGAGCTCACCACCCAGATGACCTTCGGCGCAAATCTTCACCCCGAGGAGAGACCACAGTGCTGACCACAGGATCAGGAAATTATGGAGTCGGAAGTGACAATGGCCTTGGCCAGGTTCTTCATCTTGATCCTCTGGCGCCTGGCCTCCTGCTGCATCATCTGAAACGCCTCGGCCTCGCTTATCTTGAGGCGTTTCATTAGAATACCCTTGGCCCTCTCGATGAGCTTCCTGGACTCCAGCTCCTCGCTCAGATTCTCGACAGCGCCCTCAAGGGCGTTTATCTTCTGGGCCGCATTGTAGGCCATCTCCACGGCCGGAATGATATCGTCTATATGGACCGGCTTTATCAGATAGCCTAAGACACCGCTCTCCTTGGCCCTGTTGACCAAGGCCTTCTCTGCATACGCAGTCACCAGGACAATGGGAATGAAGTTACCGGCCCTATCACGGTTTATCTGCCTTGCGGCCTCTATCCCGTCCATCCTGGGCATCTTGATGTCCATCAATATCAAGTCGGGATGAAGCATGTTCGCCAGCTCGACGGCCTCCATCCCGTCCTTGGCCACGCCTATCACCTCGTAGCCGGACTGGCTCAATATAGACTCGAATCCGTTGGCAACGGCCACGTCATCCTCTGCGACCAGGATTCGCAAGGAATAATGGGCCACCGGCCGACTTCCGACACCAGAGTTTGGGGATAATTCCATAAGACGACACTCGCTCCCTGTACCTACAGGGCAAAAAGAAAAATGGCTGGGGGACTAGGATTCGAACCTAGATAAGCAGATCCAGAGTCTGCTGTCCTGCCGTTAGACGATCCCCCAGCAGCGAACATAGAGATACCGTATAGAGGGAGAAAAGTCAATATTAACCGGGACCAGGAGCTGAAGCCATAGCCTGGGGATACAGCGTATCGGTCCACTGTATCGCCTCGATATAACATTTGGCCAAGAGCTTTTCAGACAGATTCAAAACCCTGGCGCACTTGGTCACTATCTTGGTATTTGCATATTCGTACCCCCTGACCAGGAAATAGTATGGAGCAAGAGGCCCCTTCCCGTTAATAATGGCGTCGGAGATGATGGGATCCAGGGGCAGTTGGCCGAGAAGCTCCTCCATAGGGCGCCCCATAATGGCATCCAAAAGAGAGAGCACCCCCATCAAAAAGGCCGACCGGGCCAGTTGGGACTGTCCCACCGTCTCGGCCACCCGCTCCGCCAGCCGCCCGCGAACGCAGGCCGTTATCATGAGCTCCATAGGCTTCTTCTCGCTGATCCGGGCCAGCAGAAGCAGGGACAGCCACCGTCTTATCTCCAGCTCGCCCAGCAGCACCACCGCCTGCTGGATGGAGGAGACCGGCTGTTTGAGCCCGACATAAGCGGAATTTATTATCTTTAGCAGCTTGTATGAAAGGGTGGGATCCTTTCTGACTATCTCCACCACCTCCTTGAAGTCGAGGTCAGGTGTCTGCAATACGCTGAAGACCTTGAGCCAACTCCAGTATGCCATTGGAATATCATCTTTTTTGAGAATGGTAGGACGGGCGAAAAAGAACCCCTGAAAATAACGGAACCCCAGCTTCTTGGCCTCTTCAAACTCTCCATGAGTCTCGATCTTTTCTGCCAAAAGGTTGACTCTATGTTCTTTGGCCAGGGCAGCGATCTTTTGTATCTCCTCGGGCGTGGCCTTGCGCCAATCGACTTTTACGATAGAGGCGACTGGTAAGAGCCTCTCCACGACTTCAGTTTCATCCACGTCATCGAGGGCGATGGTAAAACCAGCCTTTTTAAGGAATAAACATTGACGGAGGAGGTCGTCGTCCAACTTTTCACCCTCCAGAAGCTCGATGACGACCTCCATAGGATCAAGTATCTTGGGGATATCAGAGAATAGCAGCTCTTTGTTGAAATTTATAAAGGCCCTCTTGCCACCAGTTATCTCCTTTGGCTCGAAGCCCAGGAAGAGGTTGTAGATAACCCTTGACGTCGCCACCGTCCCATCGATCTCGCCCAAAAAGTTCTTGTGGGCATCGCTGCGGTAGAGGATCTCATAGGCGACGGTCTTCTTTTTCACGTCAAGTATGGGCTGCCGCCCCAGGAAGAGCTTCACCGCTCCTCTCCTCCGCCTCTCGTCATGCCTGGCAGCGCCTTAAGAGGAGAACCAACCGGCCATAAAGAGCGCAACAGGCCGATGAGCTGAGCAGCCGCCCGCGGGGGATGACCCTCCGGAAGCAAGACATTGAAGCGCACTATGTGATCACCGCGCCTGCCGGCCTCGTCGATCCAACCCCGCCCCTTGATCCTCACCACATGTCCTTGCTGGGTTCCGGGAGGTATGGAACAATGCGCGACGCCATCTATGGTGCGGACCACCACCTGACCGCCTGCCAGGGCAGTCCATATGTCCACCTCTTCAAGGGCCACGATGTCGTTGCCAAGCAGGGAGAATCCCTTGGGCATGGAAACCCTTATCTCCACATAGAGGGGGTCTCGCGACTTGCGGTCAGGCCGCCACGGCCCCTGGCCGGACAGCCTTAGAACAGTACCGCTCTTGATACCCCTTGGCAGTTTCACACTGACGGTCCTCAGCCTGGAGATCCGCCCCATCCCCTTGCAAAGGGGACACGCCGGCCTGCCCGTTGCGCCGGTGCCGCTGCATCTCGTACACAACACCCTGAGGACCTCGTCACCCCACTTGACCGTGAGATATCCAGTTCCTCCGCAAGATGAGCAGGAAGTCTCCCCTTCACCCCTGATGGTCCCCACACCTTCACACCTGGGGCAGAACTCCTCCTCGTCTGCCAGGGTCACTTCCACCATACCCCCGTGAAAGGCCTTCTCCGCCTCCACATCCAGGAAGAGATAGGCTCCGTCGGAGAAGGGCTCATGGCACTCCTCGGACCCGTCTCCCCCCACAGTAAGCCTTGATACACCGTACCTGGCAACGATCTCCTGATACGCCGATTTGATCTCCAGAAAGTCCTCTATAGTGTTCACGTCACCGCCGCGGCGATCGGGATGAAGACGACGCACCTTCTCCCTGAACGCCCTCCTCACCTCCTCGAGAGTGGCGCCAGGGCTCAATCCAAGGATATGCCAGGGATCTCGCTTCATCTCGCCCCTTTCCGGATGCCCTGTAAGGACAGAGAGCGGCAACCGGCGCCTTGCGGCCCGGCCATCCAAAAAAGGGGGCTGTTTAGCCCCCTGGTTTACACCTCACTCTTGTGGGATTCCACCGGGGGAGCCTGCAACTCCTCGCTGTCCAATATGATCAACAACTGCCCCGGCAGTTTACACACCTGCCGCACATACCTGATGTCCACACCAGCTATCATGTCTGGAGGCGGCTCAATCTGCCCCTTAGGAACAGACATCACGTCTCCTATGCGTTCTACGAGCAAACTTACCGGCTCGTCCCGATGTCCGATTATCACGTTGTTCAAGGAGTTGGTCCCCTTTTCGCTATCACACTCCAACCCTATCCTGTGGGCCAGGTTGATGGCGGTCAAGATCTGCCCTCGCAAATTGACCACTCCAGCCACATATGGAGGCGCCTTGGGCACAGGAGTTATCTCTAACGCCCTATTGATCTCTATGACCTCATCTATCGGCAAACCGAAAAAGTGCTCGCCGAAATAGAAGGTGGCAAAAAGAGTGCTCTCTTCGGTAGCTATCTCTCTGGTCTCGGACTCTGCGGGAAGATTTACGTTCTGCCCTGCCATGACTCACCTCCTAGGCAGCTTGACTGTAGCGGGCTTCGTTCAACAGCCTGCCTACGGCCTCAAGGACCTGATCCCTGTCGAGCTTCGGCTGATAATCATTCACCCCGGCCTCCAGGCCCTTCCTGCGGTCATCCTCTCCTGAAAGGGAAGTGACCGCTATGATAGGCAGATCCTTGAGCGCCTCACTGGAACGAACCTGTTTGGTGAGCTCGAAACCATTCATGTTGGGCATCTCTATATCGGTTATCAACAGATCGAAGGGCTCGGCCTGAAGCTTGTCCCATGCCTGTTTCCCATCCTCGGCTGTCACCACATCAAAGCCCGCTGCTTCGAGATAGGAGCTGAGAAGATTACGATAAAATGTCGAATCCTCGGCGAGAAGTATCCGGCCACCCGTAACCGTCTCGGTCTGCGGGGCAGCGAAGAAGTCAGGATCGTACATCTGTATAAGCTGGTATACATCCACAAAAAGAGTCGTCCTATCCTTGATGATCGCAGAGCCCAGGAGCCCCTCCTGACGAAAGGTATGCTCCTCGACGTCCACCGCAATATCCAGGCTGTCATCTATCTGAGATACGAGAAAGGCGATGTCCTTTCCATTCATGTGGAACACTATCAGATGATAATGGTCTGCTTCGGCCAGCGGCGAGATTGGGAGAAAGTTCTCCATCCTGATTATAGGCATCGAATGCCCTCTGTACTGGACCACCTCCCGGCCGCCGACCATCTCGATGTCCGTAGCGGCAATCTTGTCCAGCCGGTTGACAAGGGCCAGCGGGAGGGCGAAATATTCGTCCTCTCCAACGGTAAAGAGGAGCAGGAACTGTCTCTCCTCATCCGCGGCCACCTTTTCAGCGACAGCGGCCTTTTGCTGCAGCGACTCCTCTCCCTTAAGCTTCAAGTAGGAAGAGAGCCCCACCACGTCCAGAATCAGGGCCACCCGGCCGTCTCCCATGAGGGTGGTTCCGGCATAAAAAGGTATGTGTTTCAAGTGGCTCCCAAGGGGCTTGACCACAATCTCTTCCGAGTCGCTTATTCCATCCACCACTAGACCGAACTGCCGGTCTCCAGAGTTGAGCACCACTATGTTGACTCCTCCATCCGCCTCTTCTGTGCCGCCTTCAAGGCCCAGCACATTCCTCAGGCGCACCAGCGGCAGGATCTGACCACGCAGACGATAGAACTCCGAGGAGCCGATAACTTGCACGTCTTTCGCCTGGGCCTCGGAGTTGAGGTGAACAAGCTCTTCAAGGTTGACCTGCGGAATAGCATAGCGCTGGTCGCCGCACCTGATTATGAGCGCAGGGATGATGGCCAAGGTGAGGGGGATCTTGATCCTCACCGTGGTCCCCTGGTTCACCACGCTCTGAAGCTCCACGGTCCCGCCCAGCTTCTCTATATTGGACTTGACCACGTCCATCCCGACGCCCCGACCGGAGATATTGGTCACCTTCTCGGCAGTGGAGAAGCCGGGCTGGAAGATCAACATGAGGGCCTCACGGTCCGAGATAGTGCGCGCCTGCTCCTCGGTTATGACACCTTTCTCCACCGCCTTTGCCTTGATCTTCTCGGGGTCAATACCGGCTCCATCGTCCTGTATCTCGATGATAACCTGGCCCCCTTCGTGATAGGCCCTCATGATCAGCGTACCTGCTGAAGGCTTCTCCTTCTGAACCCGGATCTCAGGCGGCTCTATGCCGTGATCGATGGAGTTCCTGACCATATGTGTCAAGGGATCCTTGATGACCTCGATAATGGAACGGTCCAGTTCAGTCTCCGCACCCTCGATCCTGAGCTGCACCTGTTTGTTGGCATTCCTTGCCAGATCCCTGACGATCCTAGGAAACTTATTGAAGACGTTTCCAATTGGTTGCATCCTCGTCTTCATGATCTGTTCCTGGATCTCGGTAACCGCCAAACTCATACGCTGGTTTGCCGTCAGGAGATCGGGATTGTTGAGCTGGTTGGCAATTTGCGTGAGCCTGTTTCTCGAAAGAACAAGCTCGCCAGCAAGGTTCATGAGCTTGTCCAAGAGGTGTACGTCCACCCTAACATGTGTCTCGGTGAGCTGCGGGGCCACAACCGGAGGGGCCGCAGCCTTAGACTTGGCAGGAGGAGCGGTCTCCTTCTTCTCCTCTTCCTTTTTCTCAGCCTTATGGGTCTCCTCCTTGGCAGCGGGTTCGTCTTTAGGGGCCTCTTCTGCAGCCTCGGCCTTATCCTCTTCTTCCGCAGCGGCCGATTCTTCCGCAGGTTCTTCCTTGGCCTCTTCCGCGGCAGGGGGGGCCTCTTCCTGGCTGCCGCCAGCTGCGGCACGCTTGGCCACCTTCTCCGCAAAATTGCGGAGATCAACGATAAAGTCGAGATAGGCGGTATCATCCGGCTCCTTACCGGTCTGTTCCAAGGTGGCCAGGATCGCCTTGATATAGTCCACCGCCTTCAGGAGCATTGTGATGATGTCCTCGTCAACAGCCACAACTCCGTCGCGTAGCTTGGAGAGGATGTCTTCGGCAAAGTGGGCTATTCCCTCGAGAGTAGTAAATCCGAAAAAACCGGAGGTCCCCTTTATGGTGTGAATGGTCCGAAATATTGACCTGATGAGCTCCGCGTTATCGGGCTCCTCCTCCAGCTCCACGAACTGCTGGTCCAAAAGTTCCAAATTTTCCTTGGACTCCGACAGAAAATCTTTAAGGATGTCGTCTTCCATTCCCATGGCAATCCTCCTCTAACGAGGCTAAGGTTTTCACCCCTCTTTTTTCCAACAAGTGGCCCGGCCGAAGCTCGTCCTCTTCATAAAGGGAGGCAACCCTATCGGGGTCTCCGTTGCCCCAAGAAAGAGGTATCCGCCAGGATTTAGTTGCTTTACCAGTTTGTCCAGTATGGCCTTCTTGGTCTGCTGATCAAAGTAGATCAGCACATAGCGGCACATAATAACATCAAAGGTCCCAACCCCCACAAAAGGGCTCAAAAGGTTCATCTGCTTGAACCTTATCATCTTCTTGAGCTTCTCATCTATTATCCAGAATGCCCCCTGCTGTTTGAAGTACTTGATGAGAAGCGTGATGGGAAGACCACGGTTGACCTCCACCTGAGTGAAACGTCCGGCCCTCCCCTTCTCTACTGCTTTCTTGGATATATCCGTGGCCAATATCTCGGTCTTCCACGACAGCAGGGCAGGAAAGTGCTCGGCTATAAGGAGCGCTATGCTGTAAGGCTCCTGCCCGGTGGAACAGGCCGCACTCCAGAATCTGAGCTGCTTCTTGCCCTGATTCTGCTTCATCAACTCGGGTATTACACTCTTCTGCAGGGCGTCGAACGGATGCTGATCCCTGAAAAAGTAAGTCTCGTTGGTGGTCATGGCCTCGATGATCTGCTCTTTCAGCTTAGGGGTCATGGCCGCCTTGGCCTTCCGGTAGAGCGCATCAAGATCCTTGAGGCCCAGCACCTTGGCAAGCTCATTGAGACGGCTCTCGATGAGATACTCCTTGCCCTTTCCCAGAGCTATGCCGCTGTGCTGCTTTACCAGTTCGGAGAAGAACCGGAACTGTTCCGGACTGATCATAATGAGTTATCCTTCCTCTTCCTTATCTTCCAGCCGCCACACTCGTCACAGGGCGGTTGAAGCCGCACAACTCCAGTATAGTGGAGGTGATGTTCTCCAGCGGACATACCCTGTCCGCCAAACCGGCCTCTTCCACAAACCTCGGCATACCCCAGACAACGCACGTCTCCCGGTTCTGGACAATCACCGTGGCCCCTTTGGCCTTCAATTTCCTGCATCCCTCCAGCCCGTCGTGCCCCATTCCGGTCATGACGACTGCAAGCACCCTACCTCCGAAAACCTCGGCAGCGGAGTCGAACAGCACATCTACAGAGGGACGGCAGCTATTGACCGGCGGATCCTGATTCAAACGAATCATCCGACCGCCCGCCTCCTTAACCACCATGTGATAGTCACCGGGCGCGATATATACCGTTCCAGGCCTGATCTTCATCCTGTCGGACGCCTCTACGACCTCTAATCTCGACTTGTCATTCAACCTCCTGGCCAGTTGAGTGGTAAATACGGGAGGCATGTGCTGCACCAGCAGAATAGGCAGATTGAAGTTGGCCGGAAGCTGCGGGATCACCGAGTTCAAGGCGTTGGGCCCTCCGGTGGAAACCCCGATCACTACTGCCTCTGGCCGGTGCATGAGCCGCCTCAGCACCGGACGCGCCGGCGCTGCCGGCGCCATCCGTTTGGCCTCTGGCCGCCTCTTGACCGCTGGAGCAGGTGTCCTGGGAGACACCGCCCTTTGCGCCCCCGAAGGCGCGGGGCGTTTTCTCACGGACTCTCCAAAGGCAAGGATCTTTGGAATGAGTTCCTTCTCTATCCTCCTTACGCTCTCGGAAAAGGCACCCTGGCCCGTGGGCTTGGGCGTAAAGTCGAACGCCCCCTTGGATAGGGCCTCAAGCGTCACGTCCGCCCCTTTACTGGTCAAGGTGGAAAACATGATGGCGCCCACATCGAACCTACGACGCCGTATCTCGTCCAGGGTCTGAAGGCCGTCCATCTCCGGCATCTCCACATCGAGCACCAAGAGATGAGGCCTCAGAGTGGGGATCTGCCTGATAGCGTCCCTGCCGTTTACGGCAGACCCCACCACCCTGATACGAGGGTGACGGGAAAGGGCCTCCTGCAATATCTTTCGAAAGACGACGGAATCGTCGACAATAAGAACTTTTATCATAATCCAAGCACCATGCGCACCTTCTCTTCGAGCATTTCAGGCGTAAAAGGCTTCATCAAGTACTCGTTCGCTCCAGCCATAACCGCGCGTATCACGTTCTCCTGTTGATTCTCCGTAGTTACCATCATCACTTTAACATCGCTCCACTCTGGATTCTCCCGAATTTTGACCAGGCAATCATACCCCTCCATTACAGGCATGTACCAGTCCAGCAAAACCAAGTCCACGGGCCCTTTCTCTTTCAAGATGTCTAGGGCCTCCTGCCCGTTCTCGGCCTCCTCAATAACGTCAAAGGCACCCAGTTTTTTGAGTCCACCCTTAACAATATTTCTCATGGACTTAGAATCATCCACTACCAGCGCTTTCATCTCCACCCCTTTCACATTATGAGTATGGTCTTGTAACCATTAAAGTCGCCGCCAGCCCTGGCTCACAGAAGGCAGAAAAAAAGAGCACGGGCCGACTTTTCAGACATCTACCCATACATTCATATGTACGACAAAAAAGGACAATCATCAAATAAAAAATTTTTTCACCTCCACACCGATACAAGCCGGTCCTCTCCATCCAAACTTGACATATCAAGGAGTTAAGATTAATTAGTTTTGCTCTACACACTCCAAAGTGTGGATCTTCGAGAAAGCAAGTGACTGCAACCAGGAAGGACCACTGGTCAACATACAGGAGTCGTAACAATGAAGAGAACCTATCAACCCAGCAATCTGAAAAGGAAAAGGACGCACGGCTTCCGCAAGCGGATGAGCACAAAGGCGGGAAGGAAGATATTGAGCAGGCGCAGGGCAAAGGGAAGACGGCGCCTCACCGTCTGATTGCTGCACTTTATTTGCGGGATGAAGAACACGGAGGAGTGGACGGCAGAGAGCACGATGAGCGGCTTCCAAAAACCTTAAGACTGGCCAAGCGCAGGGAGTTCGACCGCGTCTTCAAGGCCGGGAGAAGATTGAAGCTTCCTGGGCTCACAATCATTTACGCCAGCAATGGAAAGGCGGTCTCAAGGCTGGGCATAAGCGTTAGCAAACGGAGACTGCCAAAAGCCGTCCAGAGGAACAGGGCCAAACGCATATCGAGGGAGTTGTTCCGGAGAAACAAGGCCCTTTTCGGTGAGGGGTACGACTTTATATTTCTTCTAGGGAAGAAGTTCTTGGACCATCCCTACACCCAATATTGCGAATGGATACGCAAGGCCCTGGACAAGCGAAAAGGGTGGATGTCATAGATGCCTGTTAAGGCCCTCATGCTTTCCCTCATCAGGGGATACCGCCTTCTCATATCCCCATTTACCTTCTCCTGTTGCAGATTCCATCCTTCGTGTTCGCAGTATGCATTGGATGCTGTGGAGACCCACGGGGCAGCCAAGGGATTTTGGCTTACATTGAAAAGGTTGGCCAAGTGCCATCCCTTTCATCCGGGCGGCTTCGATCCGGTGCCCCAGAGCCAAGCGATGACAGGGAAAAACAGATGGAACAGAGAACACTCCTCGCGGTAGCGCTCTCCATAGCCGTTCTGGTGATATTCCAGATCTTTTTCGCGCCTCAGCCAGAGCAGATCCAGACCAATGGGACCGAGGCCAATGTCACTGCCCCTGAGGCCAGGATCGAGGCCGCGAAAAAACCCAAGGAAGAGGCGGCGCAGACGCACGGACAGGCCGAGAACACGGCTGCTCCAACGCATCCGGCCAGAGAGATAGAGGTGGAGACCCCGCTATTCAGGGCCATCTTCTCCGAAAAGGGTGGCACCATAAAATCCTTCGTGCTCAAAAGATATCGAAGCAGCATAGAGAAGGATGCTCCCAACGTCGACCTCTTAAACGTGAAGGATGGAGAACCTCTTCCACTTGCCGTCTCTATCCCCTCTGCGGGCCTCTTTCTGGAGACCGCCGTCTTTTCCGCAGACAGGAAGCGGATCAGGCTTGACTCCCCGGATGCCGGCGGAGAACTAACCTTCACCTACCGTCTGCCGGACTCCAGGACCGTGATAAAGAGATTTCGCTTCAAGGGCGGCTCCTACTGGATCGATATGGAGATTGAGTTCTCCGGCCCCGGGACGCCTGTAATCCCCGCCCTTCATCTGTACAATCATCCCCTGGGCGGGACCAGCCGATACATATTCGCCGGGGCATCGTATTACACCGGCGAGGAGCTGGAGGAGGTGAAGCTGGACGAGGGCGAGACCAAAGCGTACGAAGGTCCGCTGGAGTGGATAGGCTACGGCGACAACTACTTCACCACCACAATCATACCCCTCTCTCCACAGGCCCCGTTCAAGGCCACCATAAGCCAACATAGGGCCGAGGCCCTGACCGAGATAGAGATGGCCCCCAAGGAGGCTGCCCAGACCTACAGGTACGGACTCTATTTCGGCCCTAAGGAGATAGACATCCTAAACGGCCTGGGCCACCACCTCTCCAAGTCCATAAACTTCGGCTGGTTCGACATCATCGCCAAACCCATACTGTATGCACTCAAGTTCCTATACGGCTTCATCCACAACTACGGCTGGGCCATAATCGTGATAACGGTACTCATCAAGCTGGCCTTCTGGCCCCTTGCCCACAAGAGCGCAACGAGCATGAAGACCATGCAGAAACTCCAGCCCAAGCTGCAAAAGCTGAAAGAGAAATATGGAGACGACAAGGAGAGGCTCAACCGCGAGCTGATGCAGCTCTATAAAACCTACAAGGTCAATCCCATGAGCGGCTGTCTGCCCATGCTCTTGCAGATACCCGTATTCTTCGCACTATACAAGGTGCTACTCCAGGCCATCGAGCTGAGACACGCGCCATTCATGCTCTGGATCAACGATCTCTCCGCGCCTGACAGGCTCATGATCCCCGGTGTAGATCTCCCTTTCCTCCACGGCGTCCCAGTGCTCACTCTCCTCATGGGAGCCTCCATGTATCTGCAGCAGAAGATGAGCCCGTCGTCGCTGGATCCTACCCAGGCAAAGATGATGCAGATGTTGCCCATAGTCTTCACTTTCATGTTCATCAACTTTCCTTCAGGCCTGGTGCTATACTGGCTCGTCAACAACCTTCTCTCCATTGTCCAGCAATACTATGTGAACAAGTTTACCGATTAGGTAGAGGGTATGGGAACTATGAACGGAGAACAGACCATGCAATTCGAGGGCAAGACCGTAGATCACGCTATACAACTGGCATGCGAACACTTCAAGTGCGCCAAGGACGATCTTGAGATCACCATCATCACCAAAGGCTCCACCGGCCTCTTCGGCCTCGGAGGGAAGAAGGCCAAAATAGAGGTGAGCTACAAGGGAGCAGGGGAGCAGGCGCTACATGAAGACGCTGCGGCCGCGCATGAAACAGTAGATGATAAAGAAAAAGATGAAAAGCCGGCCGGGAAGGAGGCGGCTGCTAAAGAGGAAGCCCCGGGATACGATGAGGAGGCGCCAGCAGAAGGGGATGGGGAGGGCACCCGCGTCCAGGAGGAATCCATATCGCCGGAAATCTTGAAAATGGCGCAGGAGATCCTGAATGAGATACTCACTCTCGCCCGCCTCGAGGGCAAGGTGGTATGCGACCAAGAGGACTCCCAGTTTCCCCTGAAGGTCGAGGGCGAGGATGCCTCCTTGATCATCGGGAGGGAGGGGCAGACCTTGGATGCTCTGGAATATATCCTCAACCGGGCGGTGCACAAGAGGAACGGCAACAAGGGGCCTCAGATCCACATAGATGCCCAAGGCTACAGGATAAAACGGATCGAAAACCTAAGGCATATGGCCCTAAGGAGCGCCAAGAAGGCAAAAAGCTCGGGCAGGCAGGTGGTCCTCCAGCCTATGAGTCCCAGAGACCGGAGGATCGTACACATCACGCTCAAGGACTTCCACGGAGTCTCCACCAAAAGCGTTGGAGAAGGAAGCTGGAAGAAGGTCATAATTGTTCCCAAGAGGAGAAGAGAGAGGCCACACAGGTCCAGATTTAATGGATGATGACACCATCGCCGCCATAGCCACGCCGCTTGGGGCGGGCGGCATCGGGATAGTCAGGATAAGCGGCGAGGACGCCGCCGAAATCGTCTCCAGGCTGTTCAGGCCCACCAGCGGCACCAAGAGGTTCCGCTCTCATTTACTCTATCACGGCCACATATTGGACCCCGAATCAGGCGAGGTGGTCGATGAGGTGTTGTGCGTGGTCATGCGCGCTCCGAAGAGCTACACCCGCGAAGACATCGCCGAGATCCACTGCCACGGCGGCGCGGCAGTGGTAGGCAAGATCCTGGAGCTGGTGCTCCGGCAAGGCGCCAGGCTCGCGGAGCCGGGAGAGTTTACCAAGCGCGCATTTCTCAACGGCAGGATCGACCTCATCGAGGCCGAAGCGGTTCTCGACCTGGCCACGGCCAGAAGCGCCTCGCAGCATAGGGCTGGACTCTCACTGTTGTCTGGCCTCCTCGGCGAGCGCATCCGCACGGTCAGAGCGGCCCTTCTTGCTGAACTGGCAGCAATCGAGGCGGCCATAGACTATCCGGACGAGGCGCCAGAAACAGCATCCAGGCCGGAAGTGGCCCAGCGGCTGGAAGAGGACATACTCTTCCCCATCCGGGCACTCATAGAGGCATACCGCCAGGGCCATGTGGCCAGGGAAGGGGCCAGGGTGGTACTGGCAGGGCGCCCCAATGTGGGCAAGTCCAGCCTGTTCAATGCGATGATAGGCTTCGAGCGGGTGATCGTTAGCGCGGTTCCGGGCACCACCAGGGACCGCGTCGAGGAGACGGTAGAAATGGACGGGTTGCCGGTGATCCTCGTGGACACCGCAGGCCTCAGGGAAGATACAGAGGAGATAGAACACAAGGGTATCCAGATGGCCTGGGAACAGCTTGAAATGGCTGACCTGGTCCTGTTTGTGGCCGACGCCTCCACTCCCCCGGTCCAGGAAGAGAGGGCCATACTGGACACCCTCGAGGAAAAGGGCAAAAGAGTGGTAGTGGCCCTGAACAAGTGCGATTCCCTGGACAGCGAGATCGCGGCTTCGTGGGAGAGAAGCCATCCAGGCATTGTTAAAATCTCATGCAAAACTGGAGAGGGCCTGGACTCACTCCGTAAGACCATCGTGGGCACCCTTCTAAAGGAGAAAGAGCCTCCGGCTGTGATACCCACCCTGCGCCAGAAACGGCTGCTCCAGGAAGCGGAGGAGAGGGTTCAAGGCGCCTTGGAGGCACTGAGATCTGGCCATCCGGAAGAGGTGGCCGCCCTGGAGATAAGGAGTGCCCTGGAAAAGCTGGATGCCGTCACAGGAAACTCGTTCGATGCAGACCTGCTGGATACCATGTTCAGCAGCTTCTGCCTCGGCAAATAGGAGTAAAGAGAGCAATGGAGGAGAGACTTTTCTTTCTCAACGGCCTGATAGATAGTCAAAACCTGCGCCTCGTCGATTCGGCGGTCAAGGCTGCGGTGGATGCTGGCACCATATTGCGGGAGCTATATGACAAACCCCACCGTATCCGCTACAAAGGCGCAATAGACCTGGTGACCGAGGCGGACACCGCGTCAGAACAGAAAATAGTAAAGACCCTGAGGCGCCGCCATCCTGAGATAGAGATTATTGCAGAGGAGTCGTTCAACGGCGCGCCCAAGGCCACGACGTGGATAGTTGATCCCTTGGACGGAACCACCAATTACGCCCACGGCTTCCCGTGGTTCGGTGTCTCTATCGCATACCAAGAAAAGGGCACCGTAGAGATAGGGGTCATCTACTGTCCTCTCCAGGACGAACTCTTCTGCGCGGTCCGGGGCTTAGGCGCCTGGCTCAACGGCAAGCCCATCAGCGTCTCCACGGAAGATGCCTTAACCAGGTCCCTATTGGCCACTGGCTTCCCCTATGACGTCCAGACCGATCCCGACCAGGTAATAAGACCCCTGAGGCGAATGCTGCTCCATGCCCAAGGGATACGCAGGGCCGGAGCGGCGGCCCTGGATCTCGCCTATGTGGCCTGCGGACGCCTGGACGGCTTCTGGGAGATAAAGCTGAAGCCGTGGGATACGGCGGCGGGTTTCCTGCTTGTGGAAGAGGCAGGAGGCAAGGTTACAGACTTCAAAGGCAACCCCTTCGATCCCTTCGGCAAAGAGGTGCTTGCCACCAATGGCAAAATACACAAAGACATGCTCCACCTCCTTAGGTGACGTCATGGCAGCCAAGGAGGAGAGATGCCCATCCTGCGGGGCAACGCTCATAAGATACCTGAACCCATTTCCGACAGTTGATATCGTCATCGAGCAGGATGGCTGTATCCTGCTCATAAGAAGGAAAAATCCTCCCCTGGGATGGGCCCTGCCCGGAGGATTCATAGATTACGGAGAGAGCGCCGAGGCCGCGGCAATACGGGAGGCCAAGGAAGAGACAGGACTCGATGTGGAACTGAAGGGGGTGCTCGGAGTCTATTCGAATCCCTCCAGGGATCCCAGGCACCACACCTTGAGCGTGGTCTTTGTGGCCGAAGCCCACGGCACACCCCTGGCCGGTGACGATGCCGGAGAGGTGCGCCTGTTTCCTCTGTCAGCCATGCCGAAGCTGGCGTTCGACCACGGACAAATCATACAAGACTATAGGGATTTCAAGGGCGGGAAAAGACACCTGGCACCGGTTCAGCAGGTGCCCTTTACGGAGTGAGGCTCCTCCTCGGCACCGGAAACACGGCAAGACTCCACCGATGGGTGGGCGAACACCCTGTTGCCGCCCAGCTTCTTGGCCTCGTACATGGCATCGTCCGCATTTCGTATCAACTTATGGATGTCCCTGCGGATCCCATCGCACTCGTAGCAGGAGAAACAGGCCACGCCTATGCTCAAGGTGGTTCCTTGGCGTTCATCAGAGGCGAAATAGTTCGAGCGTATTCGTTCGGCTATATTGAGCGCCTGCTGGTAGTTGGCCTGCGGCACTATGACCACAAACTCATCCCCGCCGTAGCGAAAGACCGTGTCTACGAAGCGCCTGGTTGAGGCGGTCAATATGCGGGCCAGCAGCTTCAGCACCTCGTCTCCGCGTTGATGGCCCAGGGTGTCGTTAAGCTCCTTGAAGTTGTCCAGATCGACCATGAAAAAATAGAGGGGATAGCGCTGGCGGCACGCCCGCTCGATCTCCTCCTCTATTCTCTGTTCGAAGAAGCGGCGGTTATAAAGCGCTGTCAGCGGATCCTTCACCGAGAGCATCTTGAGCTGGTGCCGCATCGCCCTCTCCCTGACTATGCGGTTGAGCTTGGCCTCCAGCTCGTTGAGATGGAAGGGCTTTTGGATAAAGTCGCTGGCACCTGCCCTTATCACGTCCGTATAGCTAAACTCCTTGCCGTATCCTGTCATGACCAGGACATCTATGTCCGGCCAAGTCTCCTTGATACGCTTGGTGAGCTCCATACCCCCGAGACGGGGCATGAGCAGATCAGTGATCACTATGGAGACCTCATTCTTTTCAAGGACAGAGAGGGCCTCCACTCCGTCTGCTGCCATGTGGAGTTCCACGTTCAACCCCTCAAGAAACTCCTTGAGGAGGAAGATGATCGCCTTGTCGTCATCGACGATGAGGATCTTTTGATCTTCCAGGGTGTCACCGGCCAGGGGCATCTCCAGCCCCTTTTCACCTCTACCGCCACTCATGTAACAACCTGCGTCATATCTACTTGAGATGCTTCTTCACCGAGGCCTTGAGCTCGTCAAGATTGAACGACTTGACTATGTAGTCATCCGATGCCCATGAGGCCAAGTCCTGTTTATACTCCGGATAGGCGGAACTCAAGATGACCGGTATATCCGGCCTTTTCTCCTTCATCTGCCGCAACACCTCGATACCGTTCATACCAGGCATATTGATATCCAATATCACGAGGTCGGGCATCTGATCATCGAAGGCCTTCAAGGCCTCTTCGCCACTCATGGCCGAAATGACTACATACCCCTCTTCCTCCAGCTCCTCCTTGTAGAGGAGATGGATGCTATCCTCGTCGTCCACCACCAATATCTTCTTCTTTTCGCTCATGAACGCCCCCTAACCGCTGATTGTAGCATCCAAAACCACAGCGGCCAACATATTATTATGGCCGAAAATGGTTCCAGGACAAGGCACGCACTCCCTTCACACCTAACCGTTCTCCACCTCCATATTCCGCAGGAAACGGCCCGCTTCCTCAGGAGGCGTGGGATTGATGTAGAACCCCGATCCCCACTCGAATCCAGCGATCTTCGTGAGCTTGGGCATGATCTCTATATGCCAGTGATAATACTCCAGCTCTTGCATCCTGAGGGGCGCGGTATGGAGCACATAATTGTACGGAACGCCGGGTATGGCTTTGTACAGCCGTTTCAGGGTCTCCAAGAACAAAGACGCGAGTGGACCGAACATCTCCTCTCCCAGGGAGAGAAACGAGGAGCTGTGGCGCTTGGGCAGCACCCACATCTCAAACGGGGACCTGGGCGCAAAGGGGCAAATGACCACAAAATGGTCGTTCTCACACACGACCCTGATATTTTGAGACCGCTCCTGGCGGATTATGTCGCAGAAGACACACCGCTCCTTGTACTCGAAGTAGCGCTGGCAGCCGGACAACTCTTCCTGAATGCGGTGGGGGACGATGGGTAGGGCGATGAGCTGGGAGTGGGAATGCTCTAAAGATGCACCGGCAGCAGCCCCCTGGTTCTTGAAGATGATTATGTACCGGAACCTGGCGTCCCTGCTCAGGTCTTCCAGCCGTTCCTGGTATGCCTTGAATATCAGCTCTATCTGATGGACGCCCATCTCAGGCGGGATGAGATCGTGCTCAGGGGTCTCTACGATCACCTCGTGGGCCCCTATACCGTTCATCTTGTCATATATTCCCTCACCCCGTTTGTCCAGCTCTCCCTCGATGATAAGGGCAGGAAACTTGTTGGGGACCACCCTCAACGACCACCCCGCCGCGTTCGCGCCGCCCCCAGACCTTCCGTAGGCCAACACCTCCGGGGGAGTGCTCCCCTCGTTGCCGGGGCAGAGAGGACAAAACCCGCCCTTGGTCACCTCCCTCTCCACAACGAAGTCAGACGGGCGCTTTCCCCTCTCCTTGGCGATGATCACCCATCGCCCGATTATGGGGTCCCTCCTGAGTTCAGGCATCGACTCCTCCAAATGACCGCATAAACAGCTGAATCGTATTCCTCATACCATCCAGAGCCGCTTCTCGAAATCCTCGTCCGGTATGCTCATAGAGACGAAACCGTACAGCGGAAACCTGACTTCAACTATACCATGCCTCCTGAGCTCCACGCAAAAGCGAATCTCGTCGAAAGGTTGCACTGCAAGCAGTGTATAGGGCACCCCAAGCTCTAAGATCTCGCCCACAGCGAAATCGAACACGGCGCCCTCTCCTGTCTCCACCGTAGAGACCGCCGTCCATCGGCCATCCTCTCCCGCGCTGCACACTATCTCCAGCTCCCTGCCTCCCACGATCTTGACGGCTATGGACAACTCGTGTGGCCATGCGGCGAAGCCCGAATCTTCCGGATCAAGCCTCAGATAGAACCGCGACTCGTCGAATCCGAAGTAGAGCCCCTTGATTCCGCCGCTTCCGCGGTACATGGCACCTCCCAGAGTATGCCTGGAGACCCTGCCCGCCCCGGCCCACTCCCAGTAAAAGCTGATGTGCCCGTCTATCTCCGGCTTTATGAAGGAGACCGGCTGCTCGTCAACCACCTCGGCACTCCCCTTGATGGGGTGATGGAGCTCATCAGGCACATCTCTATCCAGGAGCCGGTAGGCTGACTCAACATACGAACGGAACAGACGATCAAACTCCATTCCATAAGCTGTCTCGAACTGATCTCCGTACCACCAGAACCAATCGCTCCCCTCGGCGACCAGGAGGTGCTCCAGGGCCTGCCTTCCAGATACGGAACCGGGAGACGCCATCAACTCTTCGGAAACTGCCCTGCGGGCACGGAGCAGGAGCTCCCACGCCTTGTTCTCCTCCTCTCCGCCTATCCATATGCCAAAGTCACCATTTATCCAGGATCCTGAATAGAGCTCCGACAATCTGCGCTGCGGCGGATGTTCCTCCAGATGGCGGGCCGGAGTCACCATCTCGATCTCCTCATCCTCGACCAGAGCAGTGTAAAGCCTCCTCAGGAAGGCCTCCCCGCCGTCACTGTAATACTCCCAGGGGTTCTCGCCATCGAGAATCACCGTGACCAAAGGAGGGTGGCCATCTTCAGGACCCAAGTCCAGCGATCTTAGAGTGGAGAGGAAATGGTCAACTGCCCGCCCAGGATCCATAGCAGAATAGTCGAAGCCTATGTGGTCCGACAGGCCATGATGACGGAACACCACAGCAATCTCTTTATGTTCTCCCCGCGCCAGCCACGGCCTGAAGAGACCGGATGGACCATCGTATCCCTTGGAACGCTCCAGCACCATCTGGTCCGAACCGCACCACGAGAAGCCCGCATCCACTGCCATGTCCACCAGCTCAGGCGCCACACTGCCCTCCGAGGGCCATAGCCCAACCGGCGCCCTGCCCATCCGCTCTTCGATAAAACGCCTGGCCCGCACCAACTGTTCCCGGGCATCCTCTGGGTAGGAAAAGCGAGACGGGAGCTGGGCAGAAGGCATACATCGCCTGGCGATGTTGCTGTCGATGAGGAGGGGAAGTATTGGGTGGTAGAAAGGGGAGGTGGACACCTCTATGCGCCCCTCCCTCCAAAGAGAAGAGTAGCGGGAGAGGAGAGAGGAGAGTAGCTGAAGCTGGTAATCCAGGAGCAAGAGCTTGTCTTCTTCCGAGAAGTTCCGCCCTTTCTCCAGCAGCTCCTGGATCAGAGGGTCCCCTCTGGAACTGAACCCCATCCAGCAGAGATTATACCACACCTGCAGATCACGCCAGTCCTGCACCGCAAACCTGGCCGCCACCTCTCCAGCCGCACCAGGGGAATACCTCTTGCCCCTCAGGTACAAAAGCTCGCGATACCTGGCATAAGGCTCTACCATCGTGGCCCAGTTGCAACTGAAGAAGTGGCTCAGGAGGGCCTCGCGCTCACGGTCATCCAGCTCATCCGCGGGGCGCTCGGTAAGACGCCAAAAATGATCCCGCTTACCCTGCATATAGGCCTCGATCTGTAAAAGCAGGGACGGGACCAGGTTGAATGTCACCCTTGCCTCAGGCTCCTCCTCCACCACCGTAACCATGTCTGCGTACGCCTTAACCCCGTGGAGCCTCACCCAGGGCATGGCCAGCTCGCCTCCGTCGGGCTCCAGATAGAGCGGCTGGTGCATATGCCACACGAAGGCGATCCTTAACGGCATATCACAGACCCCTGGCCTTCTCTTCCCTCTCCTGCCTGGACTTGCACTCTATGCAGAGGGTAGCCACCGGCCTTGCCTCTAAACGCTTGATGCCTATATCTTCACCGCACTCTTCACAAATACCGAAAGAGCCGTCTTCAATCCTCTCCAGAGCCTTCTTGATCTTCCTGATAAGTTTACGCTCCCGATCTCGAATTCGAAGCTCAAAACCGCGGTCAGACTCCACGGTGGCACGATCTGTAGGATCGGGGAAGTGCTCGTCAGAGCCGGTCATATCCTCCAGCGTCCTGTCTGCCTCGCCAATAAGCTCATCCAGTTTGGCCTGGAGGATCGACCTGAAGTGCTCCAGTTGCGCCTGGTCCATAACGCACCTCCTACCTATTTCTCGTCCAAGTTCCGCTCTTTCCGCCGGACTTGTATTCAAGACGAATGGGACCTATCTCGATCCCTTTGGTGATAGACTTGCACATATCGTAGATGGTGAGCGCGGCCACTGACACTGCGGTCATGGCCTCCATCTCCACCCCGGTGATTCCTTCGGTCTTCACACTGGCCACAATGGTCACCTCTCCTGCCACCCTGTCCAGATCAAACTCGACCGATACGCTGTGGAGAGGTATAGGATGGCAGAGCGGTATGAGGGAATCCACCTGTTTCGCCGCCATTATGCCAGCCACCCTGGCCGTTGCGAGTACGTCTCCCTTGGGGACACCGCCGGCGGCCAACAACTCCATCACCTCGGGCCCCACGGTCACAACGCCGCTGGCCTTGGCCTCCCGGACCGTGACCGGCTTTCCTCCTACGTCCACCATGACCGCGCGGCCGCTGGAATCAAGATGAGTAAACCCCTTGCCCATCAATGCCTCTCGTGTTCACCACGGCGATGCCCCTCGAACCGCCTGAACAACCTCTTGAAAAATCCCCCCTCGCTCTTCTCCTGCTCAATGGCCTGAAACTCCTCGAGGAGTTCACGCTGACGCTGCGTGAGTTCGGTTGGGACCGTCACGTTGACCTCGTACACCAGATCCCCTTGACCGAAGCCCCTCAAGTCCTGCACTCCTTGGCCGGAAAACACGAACCTCTCTCCATTCTGGGTGCCAGCCGGAATCTCCAGCTCGCGCGTGGACTCCAGG
>WFVQ01000113.1 GCA_015491585.1 Deltaproteobacteria bacterium | reverse complement strand
TGCCGGAACTTTCTCAAGTGCCGGCGTCATGACTGCCTCTATCCAGAGCCGTGCCGCAACCTGTCCCTGGAGGGCTTCCGTTTCCTCGACCTGCTGGAGGCCGTCTCCTCGGTCAAAAGGGTCAAGAATTTGTTTGTCTCGTCTGGCATGCGTATGGAGCTCCTGTTGAGGACCCCGGACCTCCTGGAGAGGATCGTCACCCTCCACACCCCCGGCGCGCTGAAGGTGGCGCCTGAACACACCGAACCCGAGATCCTGCGGCTCATGCACAAGCCAGGTCCCGAGATCTTCGAGGAGTTCATAAAGATGGTGAAGGGGATTGAGCGGAGAAGGGGAAGGCGTATCGTGGTGAATCCCTATATAATTTCCTCCCATCCAGGATGTACCCTTGGAGATATGAAGAGATTGGTCGAAAAGTTGGATAGAATGAGGATATCGGTGAAGCAGTTTCAGGATTTCACCCCGACGCCTGGAACGCTCTCTACAGCTATGTACGTCTCGGGGCTTGACCGCGACACCGGCCGCTCCATCTTCGTACCGAGGAAACGGGGGGAGCGGAAGGCCCAACGGCGCGCGGTTGAATCCTTGATGAAAAGGAAGTAAGTTTGGGAGCCGTTTCATTGGAAATTTTTGTATTCTAATAATAGTAGTGGTTATCGACGAGCAAACAATCCATTAGCCAGACAGGTCAGCCTCATGTGGAGAGTGAACGCCATAACGCCCCGTCTCGGCCGGAGGGGTAGGATCAGGACCGCGACTGTGATATGGGCGATGGTGGGAGTGGGCCTGCTCTCCTTCGGGGCGATCAACCTCTGGGCCTTTGTCACGGCCCCCCAGCTCATCTGGAGTCTGGTGGCCGTGGCGTTGGGAGTGGCAAAGGGGAGGATGGTGTTGGGGCGCACCGCGGCCAGGACCATTGCCCGCGTGGAGGCCCAGCCCGACCGTTACTGTCTGTTTTCGTTCTTTTCGTGGAAGAGTTGGCTCCTGGTGTTGACCATGATCCTCATGGGGCGTTTCCTGCGCAGGAGCGGCCTTTCTCCTGTTTTGATCTATAATGTCTATGTCGCCGTGGGAACGGCTCTGCTCGTAGGAAGTGCCCAGCTTGGGAGGCTGGCTGGAGGGGAAGGTGCAGTCTAATAGGGAGGATGTGGTAGAGTTTTTGGATGATACCCTCCTGTTCGGCGGGCTTCCCCTGGAGCTGCGGGAGGAGTTGGCTTCCATAGCCTTTTCGCGGCAGTACGAGAAGAATGGTCTCATATTCGCGGAGGGAGATCCAGGGGAAGGCTTCCATCTGGTGAGATCGGGCAGGGTCAAGGTCTTCAAGCTCTCCCAGGAGGGAAAGGAGCAGATACTCCATGTGCTTTGGCCGGGCGAGCCGTTTGGGGAGGTGGCAGTGTTTGCCGGCATGAACTATCCAGCCTATGCCGAGGCCCTGGAGAAGAGCGAGACCCTATTCTTCAGGCGAGGCGACTTCCTTAACCTGCTCTCATCCGACCCGTCACTGGCCATGAACATGCTTGCGGTGCTGTCGCTGCGGCTTCGCCAGTTTGCCAAGATGATAGAGGACCTTTCGCTGAAGGAGGTCCCAGGACGCCTGGCCGCTTACCTGCTTTCGGTGAAACCGTCGGATTCCAACCGGGTTCGACTCCATATATCGAAGTCGCAGCTTGCCAATCTTCTGGGGACCGTCCCAGAGACCCTCTCTCGGGTATTGTCGAGGTTACAGGCCGAAGGGGTGTTGAGGGTCGAGGGGCGGGAGATAGAGATCCTGGACCAGGAGGCGCTGGAGGGAATTCATGGCTGACCGCGTATCCGGCGGCGACTGTGCGATGGCCTACCGGGCTGGCGTCAAACGCCTGCTGTCCATGGAGTGGCTTCCCGCTCCCATAGGGGTTTTGGCAGAGGTTATCGAGGAGCTCGAGAACTGGACCGGAGACAGCGCCTTGCTCGAGGGCAGGATAAACCGCGATCCAAGCCTTACCGCCCAGGTCTTGAAGGTGGCCAACAGCGCCTATTATGGGTGCCAGCAGGAAGTTGGCACGCTATCCAGGGCCTTAGTGGTCATAGGGGTCAAGGAGGTCAGGAATATCTGCATAAGCGTGGCCCTTATCCAGCAATTCCACGGCTTGAAGCCCTCCTTGCGGTTCGACCGCAGGCGGTTCTGGCTCCACTCTTTTGCTGTTGCGCAGTTCTCTTCCTTCCTCGCCTCGGATTTGGAGCTCGAGTGCGCGGATTCGGCCTACGTGGTGGGTCTCCTTCACGACATAGGCCGTCTGGTCATGGCCTATCATCTCCCCGAGGTGTTCGATGAAATCTCAGATGTGCCCGCCGGAATCTCCCCCTACGAGTACGAGAAGGAGCTGTGCCTGAGCCATGCCGAGGTGGGGTACTGGCTATGCCGCAAGTGGAGGCTGCCTCCTTTGTCCTGGGAAGTGACCAGATGGCATCATGAGCCATTTGAGGCCAATAAGTTTCCTTTGGAGGCCGCGCTCGTGCACGTGGCTGCTACGGCCGTCAAGTTTTGCGAGGCAGGGTGCCCCCAGGGAGAGCTGGATCTGCCCTCGGAGGCTGTGTTGGAGCGGCTTGGCATAGGCCAGGGCAGGTTCATGCTCTACCTGGAAGAGGCGGATAATTGCTTGGAGAGGGCGAATGAAGTGTTGAACGCCTTGTTCGTGGAGTGATGTAAAGTGGCTAAGGATCCAGTGGATCGTCTGGACATTCTTAAGCGTAGTTTCCTCGAGCTGCACCAGGAACGCCAGGAGCTCGTCAACACAATGGGGCTCCTGCTCAGGATCACCGAGACCATTACTGCGTCTGGAGAGCAGGAGGAGAGGCTCGAGAGGATCCTCGACATCCTCCTGGAGGATACCGGCTTCGAGAACATCTCCATACTGGTGTACCACCGTGATACCGACTCCTTAAAGCTCCTGGCCGCACGGGGGTTCATAGATCTTTTCGACGCGCCCTTCTCCCACCCATATAACAAGCTCCTCGAGTTCAAACGCGGCGAGGGTATCGCATGGCAGGTCTTCGAGAGCCATGTGCCTACCTTTATCGAGGATTTCAGGGGGTATTCGAGGGCTGCCAACCAGTCGAGCGTGGTGGAGATAGGATGTTTAGCCTCGCTTCCGCTTTTGAACATGGGTGTGATCAACTTCAGCCGGTCGGAGCCGTGCGAGTTCTCGGCGCAGCGTAAGAGGGACCTCGTCATAGTGGCCAGGGTGGTAGCGGCCCTGCTCCACAGCTCTGACGTGGGCGAACGGCTGGAGGAGAGCCACAGGCAGATACAGCAGTTCATGGACCTCGCATCAATGGAGTCTGGGGAGGAGATGTTCAATAGGATCGTGAACACGGTCCCCCAGGGCATCTGCTTCCTGGACAGCGACAAGAGGATAGCCGACGTAAACCGCGGTTTCCTGGAGCTGTTTGGGTGCAACAAGGAAGACGTGATAGGCCGTTCGCCGCTTCTCTTCTTCGAGGATGGAGCAGACTTCCTCTGGCTGGAGAACTCCCTGAAGAAGAGCCGCATGGCCAAGCTGGTGGACATATCTCTCAAACGGTTGGATGGGTCCATGTTCCCGGCCGATCTCTTCCTCCATACCCTCAGCATAGGCGACGATGGTGGAGCCTCCTCCTATATGTTGGTTATACACGATCTCACCGGACAGAAACTCAAGGCCGAGTCCATCCTGCGCTCCGAGAAGCTCAAGGCCCTCGGCGCGATGGCCGGCGGCATCGCCCACGATTTCAACAACGTGCTTACCTCCATTCAGGGCAACATAGAGATCTTGAAGACATCCCTGGACGATCCTTCTCTTCTCAAGCGCCTGGAGGCCATGGAGACGGCTGTGGCAGACGGGGCCTATACGGTGAGGCGGCTTCAGGTCTTCAGGGGCAAGGAGGAGGGAAGCGGGTCGGAGGGCCATTCTACCTCGCTCCTTGAGGCAGTGGTGGACGCCGTGGAGCTAACCCGGCCGCGCTGGAAGGATGCAATGGAAAAACAGGGGAAGAAGGTGGAGATCGAGATCGACTGCGACCGCCACCTGAGGGCCTCTATCCACCCATCGGCCATGCGAGAGGTGCTGGTGAATCTGGTCTTCAATGCCGTGGACGCCATGCCCGATGGAGGCACCATCTGTTTCCGCTGCGGTGCCCAGGGAGAGATGGTGGTGTTGGCGGTGGAGGATACCGGTGTCGGAATGGAGGACGGGGTCTTGGACAGGATCTTCGATCCTTTCTACACCACCAAAGGGCTGGACAACTCCGGGCTCGGCCTCTCCATGTGTTACAGCCTGGTGACCAGGGCAGGAGGAGACATAGAGGTGGACAGCGCTCCAGGCGAGGGTACCACCTTCACCATCCGCTTGCCCGCCGCAGAGGAAGAGGCCGGGGACGAGGAAGAAGATTCAGATCTGTTAAGGCGTCCGCTTTCCATTCTGACCGTGGACGACGATCCCCAGATAGCCGAGCTGCTCCACGACATGCTAAAGGCCCAGGGCCATGACGTAGTGTTGGCCGAAGATGGAGAGCACGCCGTGGAACTTATGGAAAAGCACCACTTCGACGTGGTGCTTACCGACCTGGGGATGCCGGGGATGAACGGTTGGGAGGTGGCCAGGCGGATCAAGGAGATTTCGGCCTCCACGCCCGTGTTGCTCCTGACAGGATGGGGCGCCGATTACGAGGGGCGTGATCTTGCCGAAAAGGGGGTAGACGGTGTCCTCTGCAAACCGTTCAAGAGCCGGGAACTGCTTGGTGCAATCGCCCAGGTGGTGACAAAGGGCAAGTAGAAAGCTTTTCCAAAGCCGCTACAGCGGCCCCGCCTGCTTATCACCCGTATCCGTGGAGGTGGTATCCATAGAGCTCGAAGGCCCTTATCATCTCACCCCTCTCGAAATCCGGAAGCGATGAGTAGAATTCATACACTTTGCGGGGGGAAGCCCCCTCTCCGCAGGTGATTTCTATGAGCTCGTCGCGTTGGATGAAGGTGAGGGAGGTGTGGTCCAGAATGCGTTCGAGGTCGCCGCTGCAGAGCGAGTCTAACACGCTGTTGCTGTGGGCTGTATCCCCGAGCACGCATGAGCCCTTGTAACCCCCCTTCACCTCAGGTGAACCCTGGGTGACGATGATGGATTTTTCAGCGCATGCTGCCGTGACGAAGATTAGAGCCAGTAACAAGATCTTTACACCTGATGTGCGGCGGAGCTCCATGTGTGCCTCCATTTTATTAGAGCGCTAATTTTAAATTAACTATAAAAGTTCTTCTTCATAAGTCAACCGGAAAATTTTCAACCTTCTATGATGAAGCGATAAAAAAAGGGGGCGCATCGGCGCCCCCTCCCTTTCGGCCTGCAGAGTGGGACTAATGGTCCACTGCCGCTCCGGCGCCGCGCGGTGTCCTGATGGAGTCCACGAGCTCCTGGATCTCCGCCGGCGGTTCCTTGGTCATGGAGGAGACCAGGAGAGTTACCACGAAGTTGAGTATCATGCCTATGGTTCCGATTCCTTCAGGGCTGATTCCAAGGAACCACTGGTCCTTGGTCCCTCCCATGAACTTGAAGTAGATGATGTAGGCCGCTGTGAACACGATACCAGTCATCATGCCGGCTATGGCTCCCTCGCGGTTGGTGCGTTTGGAGAATATGCCGAGCACGATTATTGGGAAGAACGATGAAGCGGCCAAGCCGAAGGCGAACGCGACCACCTGGGCCACGAAGCCCGGCGGATTGATGCCGAAGTATCCCGCGACGCCCACCGCGATGCCGATCATGATACGCCCCAGCAGGAGTCTCTGCTTCTCAGAAGCCTGCCTGTTTATGAGCCTGTAGTAGAGGTCGTGGGAGATGGAAGAGGCGATGACCAGGAGCAGGCCCGACGCCGTGGAAAGCGCCGCTGCCAAACCTCCGGCGGCTACCAGGGCCACGACCCATGCGGGAAGGTTGGCGATCTCGGGATTGGCCAGGACCATTATGTCGCGGTCTATGTAAAGCTCATTGGGGTTGTCGGTGAGCGTGTTGCTGACTATGCGCTCTCCGTGGGGGCCGGTCTTGCCGGAGAACTTGGGCTTGCCCACGAAGGGCTTTCCGGCCCGGTACTGGATGATGCCGTCGTTGTTCTTGTCGACCCAGGCGATGAGGCCGGTCTTCTCCCAGTTCTTGAACCAGGCCGGGGCCTCGGTGTACGCCTTGTTGTTGATGGTGTCGATCATGTTGTAGCGGGCGAAGGATGCCACCGCCGGCGCGGTGGTGTAGAGGATGGCGATAAAGAGCAGGGCATATCCTGCGCTGAGCCTGGCGCCCTTGACGCTGGGCACGGTATAGAACCTGATTATGACGTGGGGCAGGCCGGCGGTACCCACCATCAGGGCCAAGGTGATGCAGAAGACGTCAAGCATGGACTTGGCGCCGGGCTGGGTGTAGGCGCTAAAACCCAGGTCCTTGTTCAGCATGTCCAGGGTGTCCAGCAGGTACTTGCCTGCATGTTGGCCCGTGGTGATGGTGCTCCCGAATCCGATCTGGGGGATGGGAGTGCCGGTGATCTGCATGGAGATGGCCACCGCCGGTATGAGGTAGGCGATGATGAGGACGGTGTACTGCGCCACCTGGGTCCATGTAATTCCCTTCATGCCGCCCAGGCCGGCATAGAGGAAGACGATGGCCATTCCGATGATGACTCCTGTGTTGACGTCCACCTCGAGGAAGCGGCTGAATACGATTCCCACGCCCCTCATCTGGCCGGCAACATAGGTGAGCGACACGAAGATGGCGCAGATGAGGGCGACCACCCTGGCGGTATTGGAGTAGTACCTGTCGCCGACGAAGTCGGGCACGGTGTACTTTCCGAATTTCCTGAGGTAGGGCGCCAGGAGCAGGGCCAGGAGCACGTAGCCTCCGGTCCATCCCATGAGGTATATGGAGCCGGTGTAACCCAGGAAAGAGATGAGGCCGGCCATTGAGATGAACGAGGCCGCGCTCATCCAGTCCGCAGCAGTGGCCATGCCGTTGGCGATGGGCGGAACGCCCCCGCCGGCCACGTAGAAGCCCTTGGTGTCTTTGACCCTGGAGGCCCAGGCGATGAAGATGTAGAGTCCGAAGGTGAGTCCCACCATTATGTAGGTCCAAGTAAGTATCGACATAGCTCTTCTCCTATTCCCTCCGTATGTTCAAGTGTTCTCGAGAACCCTATTCGTGGACGTCGTATTCCTTGTCCAGCTTGGACATGCGGAAGTAGTAGATGAAGATCAGACACACGAATACGATCTCCGATCCCTGCTGGGCGAACCAGAAGCCCAGGGGGAATCCCCCTATCCTGATGGCGTTGAGCTGATCCACGAACAGTATGCTGCAACCGTAGGAGACCAGCGCCCAGATGACCAAGAGGACCGTCATCAGTGAAAGGTTCCGTTTCCAGTACTCTTGCAAGTTTTTGCTCATGTTTCTCCCTCCTTTTTTTGAGAGTTTTTTCCCATTGTTCCAGCCGCCCTTGGGCGGCGCCTTGACCTTCAGAATATCCAGCGCCAGCTCCGGCCGGCCATGTACAGCTCCTTCAAGGTGTTCAGCTTGCCCTGCTTCAGTTTTTTTACCAGGAAGATGAATAGATACGCCGCCTGGATAGCATCCTGTAGGGCATCGTGGGCAGGGAAACGGGGCAGGCCGTGTTGCGCTGCCAGGTCGTTGAGGCCGTAGGAGACCGAGTAGTTGAACTGATCGTAGTAGTTCTCCCACAGGGTCTCCTGGTAGACTTGGGCCAGTCTGAGGGTGTCGATGCACGGGTTCTGGAGCCTTCCGCCGAGGAGCTCCTTTGCGGCCCTGTTTATGAATCCCATGTCCAGGCCAATGTAGTGGCCGACTATGAGGCAGTTGTTGATGAACCTCACCACCTCCTCGAACACCTCTTCTATCCTGGGTGCATGCTCCAGGGACTGGGGGGTTATCCTGTGTATCAGGGTGGAGTCCTTCGGCATGCCGCATCTCGGACGGACGTAGGTGTGGAAGGTCTCACCCAGTCTGATCCTCATGTCCCTGATCTTCACTGCCCCTATGGAGACTATCTCGTCCTTCCGGCAGTTGAGTCCGGTGAGCTCGGTGTCCAGAACCACGAACTCGTAATGGGAGATGGGCAGGGACTGGTCGAAGGCCCTGAAGAATTCGTGGTTCTCCCGAATGAGTGGATGTACCTTGCGGCGGAATATCTGAAACCCCTGAAGCAACATGATTTCATCCCACCATTGGCACCATCTCCCTGATCACCGAATGGAGCCTGTTGATCACGGAGAAAGCCTCTTTCAGGGTCTGCTTTTCGATGTCTGTCAGGTCGGCAGGATTGATGTGGTTGTCTGGCGTCCTGCCCTCCTCCAGCATCCGCATCTGGTGCACCAACCTCAACTGCATCTGGAACTCGTAGGCCTCCCTGGTCTCGGTATATAAGTCGTTGGAGACCGCCCCTATCTCCCGCAGGGCCTGGAGCCGCTCCACTGTATTGGTCTCCCGCAGGCCGTTCTTCAGGGAGAGCAGCCTGGCGAAGTCCACGAAGGGGACGAGTCCCCTCTTCTTGAGGTCCAGGCGGTTCCTGTGCTCGCCGTCTTTCTCGACTATGAAATTCTTGAAGAACGACAGGGGCGGGCGGGATTCCAGGCAGTCCCTTGCGAGATGGAAGAGGAAGATATGCTCCCTGGGGCATGAATCAACCAGGAAGTCCCGCAGCCTGTCACCCAGGGCGATATCCCCGTATCCGGGGCGGAAGTCGAAGAAGATGGTGGCATGCAGCACCTCCTTGGGCTCAGGGGTGGTGATCCAGTCCCTGAAATAGGCCTCCCACTGGGAATAGGGCTGGCACCACTTGGGGTTCGAGGCCATGATCCCTCCGGGGCATGGCGGAAAACCGCACTTCACCAGGTGCTCTATCGCGGCCCTCCCGAACCTGCCGAAGTATTCAGCTGCTGCGGCCGCGGTCTCTGGATCGCCGGGATCCTCGTAGAGGAGGGCGTTGTCCTGGTCCGTGCGGAAGGTCTGCTCCTTTCTCCCCTCGCTGCCCATGAGCATCCAGCAGAATCCCACCGGAGGCGGCCCCATCTCCTCCTGGAGCAAGGTGAGGAGGCGGTCCAGGATGTGGTCGTTCAGGACCGTTATCATCCTTGTGATGTTGTTGGATTTGGCCCCCTCGTCCAGGAGTGTGTGGATGACCTGGGGGACCTTGCGGGAGATTGGATAGAGCCCCTCGATGGAGCGTTGGGACACGATCTCCCTGAAGATGTATAGGGGAGAGGTTCCCTGGAGCACCATGATGTCATGGGTGGTTATGACCCCTATGATCTTTCCGCCCTTCTCCACGGCCAGGTGGTGGATCTGCTTCCGCATCATGGCGAGGAGGGCGTCGAAGGCCACGGTGTGAGAGGGAATGGTCTCAACCGGAGAGGCCATGATCTTCTCCACGGGTTCGCTGACAGAGAGCCCGGTGGCCACCACCTTGTTTCTCAGGTCCTTGTCGGTGACGATGCCTACTATCGCGCCCTGCTGATCCTGCACAAGGAGCGAGCCGATGTGGAGATCCGCCATCCTGGCGGCAGCAGACTGTATGGAGTCGCCGGCGCCTATAATTTCCGGAGACCGTTTCACGATCTCGCCTACCTGAACGCTGAAGAGGTATAGCGCGCTCTCGGGCCTGGATTCGAATCTCTTCCTCCGCAATTGCCTGTATGCATTTAGGAGGAATTTCTCGCTGAAGCTCTTCAGGAAGAATTGGGCGAACCTGGGATGGGTCTCTATGAGTTGGAGGAAACGCTCCTTGGGAATGGTTAGGACGAAGGTGTCTTCCACTGTCTCCACGGTGAAGTTGGCCCTGGTCCCCTGGATTATGGGCAGGGCCCCCACGTAAGAGCCTTCTCCCCGGAAGTCCTTCAGGCTCACCTCCCCCTCCTCGTCCTTGAGGAAGAGCTTGACGCCTCCTTTTTGGATTATGAGGAGGTGGGTCACCTCGGTCTCGTCCTGCTTGAACAGCACACTGCCCTTGGGGAAGAAGTCCGCCTCTATGTCCTTGACCATGCCCTCCAAGACCTGGTC
>WFVQ01000112.1 GCA_015491585.1 Deltaproteobacteria bacterium | reverse complement strand
CATGTGACGGTTACGGCCGGCGGTTTTCGCTGTAAGATATCAGGTAAGCCGCCGCTCCACAACGATACTGGCGGCACGCTACCAACAGAGGCAGGAGGCGCCATGCCAGACCTAAAGAAGTCCATAGCCTATTTATACCTCCAGCAGACAGCCCTGGAGAGGGAGACCCTATACAACAGGCCCCATCCAGACATAGCACCGGCGGAGCCGTTCAAGCGATATCCCTCCAGTCCAAAGCTGTTGCTCCCGAGGAGATGGGACGGTGAGGAGACCAACTTCTGGAAGCTGCTACAGAGGAGGCGCTCGCACAGGAATTTTTCCACGGAGTCCATGGAGCTAACCGAGCTTTCTCTCCTGCTCTGGGCCGCTCAGGGCATCACTGGCCAGGCTGGAAGCTACTACTTCAGGACCGCCCCTTCGGCCGGGGCCCTCTACCCGGTGGAGACCTATGTCGTGGCAGTGGACGTGGAGGGAGCGGAACCAGGGCTATACCATTTCGACATCAGGGGCTTTCAATTGGAACAGCTCCGTTCCGGACGGCTGGAGGGCGAGCTCGTGGCGGCGTCGCTGGGGCAGGGAATGATCAGGAACTCCGCAGCCGTGTTCGTGTGGACCGCGGTTCTGCGGCGGACCATGAGCAAATACGGCCACAGGGGCCTGAGGTACATATTTCTGGACGCTGGCCACATATGCCAGAACCTGCTGCTGGCGGCCGAGGCGCTTGGGCTTGGAGCGTGTCCGGTTGCCGCCTTCTTCGACAGGGAACTCAACTCCTTGCTTGGTGTGGACGGCGAGGAGGAGACCGCCATCTACATGGCCGTGGTTGGAAGAAAGAATTGAAGCCGAGAATGTGCTCCCTATGCCTTGGCTACCTCTCTTAGTCTCTGCTCCAGAGAGGCGTCGCCCTGGAAACTGTGCTCCTCTCCAGGGAAACCTCCACCTGCCACCTCCTCCTTGAACCTCGCAAGGGCCTCCTTGATCATCGGGGCGAGATCCAGGTATTTCTTTACGAACTTGGGGGTGAATTTCTCATACATGCCAAGCAGGTCGTGGGTGACCAGGACCTGTCCGTCGCAGTGGGGCCCGGCCCCGATGCCTATGGTGGGGATGGAGAGGGATTCTGTGATAACCTTCGCCACAGGGGTGGGAACGCACTCCAGGACCACGGAGAAGGCCCCGGCCTCCTCCACAGCCTTTGCATCCAGGACCAGCTTCTTGGCCGAGTCCAGATCCTTGCCCTGGACCTTGAATCCGCCAAGAGCCGTGGCGGTTTGGGGCGTCAGCCCCACATGCCCCATGACCGGGATGCCAGCCCTGGTTATGGCCGCAATCCTGTCCGCGGTTTCCATGCCGCCTTCCAGCTTGACGGCGTCGCATCCCGCCTCTTTCAGGAACCGGCCGGCGTTCTCCACCGCCTGCTCCCTGGATACCTGGTAGCTCATAAATGGCATGTCTCCTATCACCATCGCGGTGGAGACCGCCCGGCTCACAGCGGCCGCGTGGTGGAGCATTTCCTCCATCGTCACAGGGACAGTCGATTCATAACCCAGCACCACCATGCCCAGGGAATCCCCGACGAGAACCATGTCTATCCCGGCCGCGTCGATCATTGCGGCCGTGCTGAAGTCGTAGGCGGTGAGCATGGTTACACGCTCGCCACGCTCTTTCTTCTCCATCACGTCAACAGGGGTTGTCTTGGCCATATGCTGCTCCTTTCAGCCTTCACCGCGGGTTGAGTCGTCGTTGAACCTGTCACATGTATACTGCTGAGAAACCTGAATGCCAACAAGCCTGGCCACCAGCACGGCCATGAAGAACTGGCCGGTAATAGCCTCTGTATGGCACAGCGCAGACGCGCCCGCGCTCTTAGGCAGGATGTCGCCGTAGCCGAGAGTGGTAAGGGTGACGAAACTGAAGTACTGGAAGTGCTGGCGGAGCTCCATGGGCGTCTGGGAGCTGGCGAGCAGTTCTCCTGCGAAAGAGCCTGGTACCAGGGTCTCGAGCACCTCGTACAGCAGTCCCCACATCATTCCCAGCAACAGGTACAGGCAGAGGGCGGCGCAGATAAGGCTCGAATTTACTATCCTGGCCCTGAAGACATACTTGGTGAAGGAGTAGATCAGGATGCCGAGATAGAGGAGCATTATCGCCGTGTTCATCGTGGGGGGAAAGTCCACGATGTTCAAGACGTCGGTCCAGATGAGGATTAGAGATATACCCATGAGCAGGATGCTGCTTTTGAACAGGGGGCTCCTCTTGCTGATGGTGTAAACCGCGAAGAAGAGCACCGAAGAGATCACTATGGAGAGTATGATCTTTGCATGCGGCAGCGCCTGGAGGAATGGGCCTGCCACCAGGTAGATAAAGAGCCATACGAGCAGGTGGTGGAAGCTATAGTTTGATATGTGCCTCTTCATTGAACCGCCTTGCCGGGCAGAGTGGCGCGCAGGGCCGCGAAGCCGGCTATGGCCGCCAGGAAAGAGGCGATGAATATGGCGATCTTGGCCTGATCCACCAGGGTGGGGTCAGAGAAACCCAGCTCGCTGATGAAGATAGACATGGTGAAGCCGATTCCAGCCAGTATGCTGGCCCCCCAGATGTGGGGCCATCTCACACCTTCCGGCAGATCGGCTATTCCGCTTTTTATGGCCAGCCATGTGCAGCCCATGATCCCAACCTGCTTACCAGCGAGGAGGCCGCATATGATACCCAAGCTCACGGGATCAGGAAAGGTTGACATGATCGAGGCGTTTATGGCGACGCCAGCGGAAAAGAGGGCAAACAGCGGAAGTATGACGAAGGCCTGGACCGGATGGAGATGCTTTTCAAGAAAGATCCCGGTTGGAATCATGTCATCGGCGGTGAGATATATGGTCTCCACCAGGCGCCAGTGCTCCTTGTCCGAGTCCAGGCTCATGTTTTTGAATGCCCCCTTCCTGTAGAGGGAGTGGATGCTCTCGGATATCTTGTCAAAGAACTCCATTGGATCGATCTTGGACTTTACAGGTACCAGGAGGGCTATGAGCACTCCGGCTATGGTGGCGTGTATCCCGGAGACCATCACGCTGGCCCAGGCGCCTATGGCAGGTACCAGGTAGAAGATGGGGCGCCTGGTGTCCCCCCGCACCGCGGCCAGGAAGAGCAGCAGGAACACCCCGGCCAATCCAAGGCTGATCAGGTTTATCTTTGCGGTATAGAAGACCGCTATGACTAGCACGGCGATGAGATCGTCCACTATAGCCAGGGCAGTTAGGAAGACCTTCAGGCCGGTGGGGACCCTGTTGCCGAGAAGGGCTAAAACGCCCAGCGCGAATGCTATGTCAGTGGCCATTGGTATGCCCCAGCCTCCGGCAGCAGCGCCGCTCCTGTTGAAGAAGTAGTAGATCAAGGCAGGGGTGACGCACCCACCTACGGCCGCCAGCACAGGCAGGGTGGCCCTGCGCAGGGAAGAGAGTTCGCCCAGGAGCACCTCGCGCTTGATCTCGAGCCCTACCACGAAGAAGAAGATGGTCATGAGGCCATCCTTTACCCAGTGTGCCAGCCCCATTTCGTAACTCTTGCCCCCGAATATGAAACCTATCTCCAGGTGGCTCAAGTCGTGATAGAAGTGCGCCCAGGGGGAGTTTGCCCATCCTACAGCGGTGATCGTCGCCAGTATCAGGACTATGCTGCCCGATGCCTGGGAATGGAGGAAGCGTTCGAAAAACGATTTATTGCTTAGATTAGCCATGATTCCTCTCCGACTTCGCGGCCAGGGTCCGGTTATTCCATGATGTGGAGCACGTCGCGGGCTATGCACCACCTCGGCTTGACCTGTTTGGCGTTCTCACCGAGTATCCAGTATTTCGTGAGCCTCTCCAAGGTCCCGTCGTGTCTCTTCATCTCTATCCACGAGTTCATGAACTTAGCGAGGCTGGCACCGCCCCTTCTTACGGGAAACGCCAGCGGCAGCTTCACCGCAAGCCCCTTGGGCACCACCACCGAGAACTGCGGGTATATGAGGGTCATGAAGGCCCCTCCTTCTGCAGTATATACCATGGCATCAACGTTTTTCAGCTTTCCCTGGAAGAATGGCTTTACCGAGCCTATAGAAACCATGTCGGCATTGGGGAAGAGAACTTTCATTTTCTTGGTGTAATAGGGGATGTCAGGCACCGCCAGCCTGAATTTGGCGTTTCGTAGCCTTTCGTAGTCCTGAAACATGTTCCGTTTGTAGTCCGGCATAATTAGGGCGAGGGTCTCGTAGATGAAGGGTATGGTGAAGTTGAGGCGCATCGCTGACTCTGGCGTGATGAGATCATGTCCCATTACCACATCCACTACCGCGGAGTTCAGGTCGCGGACCAGGTTTCTGTGATGGACCGGCACCAGTTCCAGCCTGACCCCCATGTCGCTTGCGAGCTGATATGCAAGGTCTATGGATAGGCCCACCAGTTCGCCCGCTCGGTTTCTGTAGGCATAGGGCATCTTTCCTTCCTTTGGATACCCCACCCGCAGGACACCCCGCTCCTTTATAGCCTGTATCAGGGGCACACCAGGCGCCGGCCTGGGCAGGGGAGGGGGCTGCCGGTCGAAGACCTTGACCTCCACGCCCTCTCCAAGCTGAAGCGTCATCTCCAGGGCGACGTCCCGTTTTTCGTACTCGATGTTGACCACGAACCTGAAGACAAGGCCCATCACCACCACTATGGCCACACACCCTGCCAAGGTGAGGGCCACATAGCGTATGAGCCTGCCCAGGGAGAGCCGGATGTTGCCGGTCATAGCGCAGGCACCGGCTATGGTGACCACGATGGTGAACATGGCGGCTGTGAGCGTGGAGAAGCGGGAGTTCACTATTCCGCTCATGAGGAAGAGATTGAATATGTCCGCCTGTATCCTGAAGAAGTCCAGCAGCCAGGGCACAGCCACGTTGACGCTACCGAAGAAGCTGAAGAAGCCCAGGCTGGCCAGTTCGAAGAAGCGGTCGGGCGAGATGTCGCTATTGGTCATCCAGCCCGCAAAGGGAACGAACAGCAGCAGGAGCAGTTTACCAGAGCTAGGGAAATTGAACGAGGCCGGGGCCAGGACTTCCACCGCCCGGCTGGTATCCTCGTCGCGGGTGATGTATCGCCGTATAACTTTCGCGGCATTCTCGGTTATCATAGGAAGTACAACGAAGACGCTGCCGGTGAAGAAGGCCATCATCAGGGCCTCCTTGAAGAAGGTGAAGAGCCGTCTGTAAGGCACATTGGTGAAACTTGATACCAGAGCCGGCAACACCCAAAAGGTGAAATAGAGCGACAGGGCGATATAGAGGATGATATAGACCTGTAGCTGTTTAAGGTCTTCGACGTACATCGTGCCGGCGGCAGATGCGGCTATGGCGAACAGGCCTATAGGGGTCAGCTTGACGAAGAAGTTGGTGATCTTCAACAGTCCCTTGGCCACCACGTCCAGGGGCTCGATTATTAACTCTTTTCTCTCGACCCCGATGAGCGCAGTCCCCATGAGTATGCAGAAGACCACCACCGCAGGCACCAGGTTCTGGGACAGGGCGAAGAAGGGGTTGAATGGGATGTAGAGAGAGAGATAGTCTGGCTCCTGGGCGTCTGGGATCATTGACTTAGAGAAGAAAGAGGCTGATTCTATGGCAGGGAACGAGAATACCGAAAGCAGCACAGCCAGCAGCGTGAATGTCCACAGCAGGAGGAAGATGAGGGATACCCTCTTTGCCATCACCGACGCCTGGTGCATGGAGAGCTTTCCCAGGCTTCCAGTCAACGAGACTATGATGTAGGGGAGCACGGTGACCTGGAGCAGCTTTACGTAGATGGTGCCCACGATGCCCAGAAAGGCCACCCGTTCGCCGAAGAAAAGACCTAGAAACAGCCCAATGGCCACTCCGGCCATGATTTGGGAGGAGAGGGAGGGCTTCCCCATTTGGGTGCTCCGCTTTTACCTTAGACTTATCTCCCTCATGGCCCTTTGG
>WFVQ01000111.1 GCA_015491585.1 Deltaproteobacteria bacterium | reverse complement strand
CCAGTATAACATGCATGCTAAGTGATACTTTCAATAGTATCTCTTTCACGTCCAACCATAAATGTAAAATTTTTTCTTTCGTATTAGCCCTGTATGAACCAAAACGAGAGAGAGGTGTACCAAATGGGTCAGAAAGATGCCAAGATCGAAAGTTTGATGAGTGAGAGCAGGCTCTTCAAGCCTTCCAAGAAGGCCCAGCTCACCGCGCACGTGAAGAGCATGAAGGAGTACAGGGAGCACTACCGCAGGTCCATGGAGGACCCTGAGGGGTTCTGGGCCAGGAGGGCAGAGGAGCTCATCTCCTGGGACAGGCGGTGGCGCACCGTCCTGAAGTACGACTTCTACAAGCCGGAGATCCAGTGGTTCATAGGCGGCAAGCTCAACGCCGCATACAACTGCCTTGACAGGCACCTCACCGATGGCCGCAGGAATAAGGCGGCCATAATATGGCAGGGAGAGCCGGAAGAGGACGTCAAGGTCTACACCTACCAGATGCTGCACCGCGAGGTATGCCGCTTCGCCAACGTCCTCAAGAAGAAGGGGGTAAAGAAGGGCGACCGTGTCTCCATATATCTTCCCATGATTCCGGAGCTGGCCATAGCCATGCTCGCCTGCGCCAGGATCGGCGCCATCCACAGCATAGTCTTCGCTGGATTCTCCGCTTCCAGCCTCCAGAGCCGCATACAGGACTGCCAGGCCAAGGTCCTCATCACTGCGGACGCCGTGCTCCGCGCGGGCCGCACCATCCCCCTGAAGCCCAACGCCGACGAGGCGCTCAAGGGGTGCCCCTCGGTGGAGAGCTGCATAGTGGTCAAGCGCGCCGGAAACGAGATAGAGATGAAGAAGGGGCGCGACACCTGGTGGCACGACGAGATCAACGCCGACGACATAACCGACTACTGTGATCCCGAATCCATGGGCGCGGAAGACGTGCTGTTCATCCTCTACACCAGTGGCAGCACCGGCAAGCCCAAGGGCGTTATCCACACAACGGGCGGATATCTTACCTATGCCGCCCACACCACCCAGTGGGTCTTCGACCTCAAGGACGACGACGTCTACTGGTGCACCGCCGACATTGGATGGATAACCGGCCACACCTACATCATCTACGGCCCGCTCGCCCTGGGCGGCACCTCGCTCATGTTCGAGGGTGTTCCCACCTACCCTGCGCCCGACAGGTTCTGGAGAGTGGTGGAGAAGTTCAAGGTCAACATCTTCTACACCGCCCCAACGGTCATCAGGGCACTGATGAGAGAGGGGAGCGAATGGACCGAGAAACACGACATCTCCACCCTGCGGCTCCTCGGGTCCGTGGGCGAGCCCATCAACCCCGAGGCGTGGATGTGGTATCACACCCACATCGGCAAGGGGAAGCTCCCCATAGTCGATACCTGGTGGCAGACCGAGACCGGAGGCATCCTGATCTCGCCGCTCCCGTTCGCCACCCCGCTCAAACCAGGATCGGCCACCCTGCCGCTTCCTGGAGTGGATGCGGCCATCTTACGAAGCGACGGCACCCCAGCCAAGACCAATGAAGGCGGCCACCTGGTGATAAGGAGGCCTTGGCCCGGAATGCTCAGGGGCGTGTTCGGCGACCCCGAACGGTTCAAGTCCACCTATTTCGAGCGCTTCCCCGGTGTGTACGAGGCCGGTGACGGAGCGCGCAGGGACGAGGACGGCTACTTCTGGATCATGGGCCGCCTCGACGACGTGATAAACGTCTCGGGCCACAGGCTCGGGACCGCTGAAATCGAATCCGCGCTGGTGGCGCATCCGGCGGTGGCCGAGGCCGCGGTGGTTGGTATGCCCCATCCCGTGAAGGGGCAGACCATCTACGCCTATGTCACCCTGAACGCCGGAGTCAAGGAGAGCGACAAGCTCGTGAAAGAGCTGCGCAACCACGTGCGGAAGGAGATAGGGCCTATCGCCTCTCCCGAGTACATCCAGTTTGCTCCTGGCCTGCCCAAAACCAGGAGCGGCAAGATCATGAGGCGCATCCTCAGGAAGATTGCCGCTGATGACGTCTCCGACTTTGGTGATACCTCCACCCTGGCTGATCCATCCGTGATAGATGACCTCATCAAGGGTCACGAGAAGCTGGTGAAGTAGGGAGAGGCCCTTCCAGCGGGGCCGGGTTCCGGCCCCGCATCCTTATTGTTCGTCCGGATTTTCCCGTCCCAGGACACAAGAGTTCCAGCACGCCCTGCCGCGCACAGCCCAGGGGGAGAGGAGAGCGCCATGCCCGTCACGGAACCCATGAGGAAATCCCTTGCCGACACCAGGCCGGTGGTGGATTTCTTGAAGGGCACCATTCCGTTCAACGAGCTGCCGGACCAGGTCCTGGAGGGCATGGTCAAGGACATCGAGGCGGACTTTTTCCCCAAGGGCAGTGTGCTGTTCAAGCAGGACGAGACCGAGGTGACCCACCTCCTCA
>WFVQ01000110.1 GCA_015491585.1 Deltaproteobacteria bacterium | reverse complement strand
GAGATAGAGTGGCGTGAAGGTGATGACGCCTCATCAGGGGGGGTCAGCCTGGCCTGAAGCAGATCAAGGCTCGCCGCGTGCCCGCTTCCTTCCTCCTGTGAACCAGACCAGCAGGATGCTCAGCTCATAGAGCAGCAGGAGGGGGACCGCCATGACCAACTGATTGACCACGTCTGGAGTCGGGGTCAGCACCGCGGCCAACACGAAGATGGCGAGCAGGGCGTACTTCCTGTTGGCGCGCAGGAAACGGGCGTCCACGACGCCTACCAGACCGAGGAACACCATTGCAAGGGGGACCTCGAAGGCGGCTCCGAACCCCAGCAGCAGCCTGACTGTAAGGGAGAAGTACTCGCTGACGTTGGGCAGTAGCAGCAGCCCGCTCCTCTGGTAGCTGGCGAGGAACTTGAATGCCGCGGGGAAAGCCACGAAATATCCGAACAGCCCGCCGCCCACGAACAGGACCGATCCCAGCAGCACGAACGGATAGAGATAGCGCCTCTCGTGCTCGTAGAGCCCAGGTGATACGAAGGCCAGCGCCTGATAGATGACCACCGGGCTCGCCAGGAATATGCCGGCGGTGATGGCCAGCTTTATGTAGGTGAAGAAGGCCTCGGGATAGGAGGAGAATATCAATGTCTGGCCAGGGGGCATCACCTCTATGAGCGGCCTGGAGACGAAGGTGAATATGGGCTCTATCACCGCGTAACTGGCTGCGGACATGACCACCACCGCGGCCAGCGACTTTATCAGCCGCTGTCTCAGCTCGGCAAGGTGTTCGGTGAGGGGGAGCTCCCTGTCGTTCACCACTGTAGATATCCCCCCTGGCCGGTGAGCTCCACGGGCCCCTCATCTGTGACCAGCACCATTGCCTCGAGCCGCACACCTCCCTCGCCGGGCAGGTACACGCCCGGCTCCACCGTGACCACCATCCCTGGCCTCAGGGCGCGGCGCCAACGCTTCGACAATGACGGCGCCTCATGCACCGCTATCCCCACGCCGTGGCCAGTGGCGTGCACGAAGAACTCCCCCAGGCCGGCCTCGGCGATGACCTGTCTGGCCGCGCGGTCCACCGCCCTGCCCGTGGCCCCCGGAACGCACGCCTCGATGGCGGCCACCTGGGCCTCCCGGACGACCCGGTAGACCTCTGCCATCCTTCCGCCAGGCCCCCCGGCGAAAAAGGTCCTGGTCATGTCGGAACAATATCCCCGGACGCGCGCCCCGAGATCTATGATGACGGGATCACCAGGTGCAACCGTCCTGGAACCGGGAACCGCATGGGGAAGCGCGGCGTTGGGCCCAGAGGCCACTATAGGCGGAAACGAGGGCCCCTGGGAGCGGACAGAGAGCTCCTGGACTATCCAGGCGGCGAGCTCCCTCTCGATGACCCCTGGCACCACCCTCTTGCCCGCCTCCTCCATGACCTCTTCGGCCACGGCTATGGCCTCCCTTATGGCCTCCACCTCGGCATCTGACTTCACCGCCCGCTTGCCGTCCAGAAATCCCTTGGAGTCCATCCATCGGACACCGGGCAGGGCCTTCTCGAGGGAACGCATGGCGGCGCAGGAGAGGAACCTGGGCTCATATGCCAGGGAACCTATGCCAAGGCCCTCCACCGCCTCCCTAACCCCCTGGGCCAGGTTCTTATAAACGATCACGTGCCAGCCTGGCGCCTCCCTTTCGGCCTGTTCCCTGTAACGGCCATCGGTGAGCAGGAGATGCTGCCTCCTCAGCACCAGCAGCGCGCCTGCCGACTCCTCGATACCCATGTCCTCGGCCAGGAAACCGCTCAGGTAGAAGCGGTTATGGGGAGAGGTGACGAGGATCCCGTCCAGCCCCTTGGCCGCCATCCAAGACCGCAATGCCTTCAAGATACGTTGGCGCATACCTTTTCCTTTGCACCGATTGTGGTAACCTCGACGTGAACCAAGGCCTGAACAGGCGCCGGTCCTGGATTCCGAACATAACTTGGGCGGCATGGCCGGGCAACAGGCTTCTGCCGCAGGGGAAGATAATGGCGAAAAAGTCAAGGCGTCCCGACGAGATACCCTCTCTCGTCTATGCCGACGAAGAGGGGCGGATCTTCGACTATCCGCTGATAAAGATGGCCGGGAGGAGCGGCACCATGCTCCATCCCGTGGATCCGGCCGAACTCATCCCCTTGCCGCCAGGGAGCGAACTCTTCGTGGTCCCACCCAACCGGCAGCCTGCCCGGGACCACGAACAGTTCGCTCCCTGGCGGCAAGGGGATGAGTTCGGCC
>WFVQ01000109.1 GCA_015491585.1 Deltaproteobacteria bacterium | reverse complement strand
GCCCAACCCTCCATCTCCAGCAGCCGCTCCAAAACCCTGTCCACCCGGCTCCAGTCGGGCCCCTGGCGCAGCGCGCTCACGGCAGATGCCCTGAGGAACGGCACCTCGGCCCCGGGATCCTCCAAGGCCCAGACCGACCTCGCACTTCCCGCCCTCCTCAACAGGCGGACGATCCCCTTGTCACCCAGGCCAGGCACCAGCCTGAGGGCCACGACGTGGCGCAGCTCCTCCAGAGAGGCCGGATTCTCCATCCATTTCCAATTGCGCATGGCACCTTTTGTGTTATATAAAATAGTTCTTCTTGTACACCGAGGGCGAAAGGGCTGAAATGCAAAAGATTCTGGAAGATTTTTTAGCATATCTGGAGGCCGAGAGAAACATGTCCCCCAATACAATAAAGGCATATCTGAGGGACATAGAGGAAATGCAGGCCTTCATTGGCAAGGAGAGGCTCCACGAGGCCACCTCCACGGAGATACGGGCATGGCTCGCCGGCGGCCTGAAGCGGGGGCTCTCCAAAACCTCGGTGGCCAGGCGCTTGGCCTCTGCCCGCACCTTCTTCAGATTCCTCGCGAATTCCGGCATGGTGGCACACAATCCAGCAGAGGCGGTCCGGGCGCCCAAGGCGGGCCGCCCCCTACCCTCGTATCTCAGCCAGCATGAGGCAAGGGTGCTCCTGGAGTCCATCCGCGGAACAGGATTCTTCGATGCCAGGGACAGGGCCATTCTCGAGCTTCTCTATGGAGCCGGCATCCGAGTTGGTGAAGCCGCGGGTCTGGACCTGGAGGACCTGACCATGTCTCCGGAGATGGTGCGGGTCAGGGGAAAGGGGAACAAGACGCGCATCGTGCCCTTCGGGACCAAGGCGAGGGAGGCCCTGGAGGCATATCTGCCATTGAGGAAGGCCAGGCTGGAGAGGCTCGGGAAGCCAGAAGAGAGGGCCCTTTTCGTGAACAAGAACGGCGGCAGGCTCTCCAGCCGCAGCATGGAGAGGATGGTGCGCACACGCTGCATAAAGGCGGGCCTCTTCAAGGACGCAACGCCCCACACGCTGCGTCACTCCATGGCCACCCATCTCCTGGAGGCCGGTGCCGATCTCAGGGCCATCCAGGAGATGCTGGGCCATGCCAGCCTTGCCACCACACAGCGGTACACCCACCTGGACGTCACGCGCCTGGCTCTCGCGTACAGAGAGGCCCATCCGCGGGCGCGCAAAAGGAGAGACGGCGGAGACAAACATGGAAAAGATGGAGAATAGGATATACGGCACCACCATATTGGCCATCAAGCGCGGCGGCGAGGTGGTCATCGGTGGAGACGGCCAGGTCTCCCTGGGCAACACGATATTGAAACATACTGCGGTAAAGATAAGGCGGCTATACGAGGGCAAGGTGATAACCGGATTCGCCGGGGCCACGGCAGACGCCTTCACGCTGTTCGAAAAGCTGGAGGGAAAACTCGAAGAATACAAGGGCAATCTGGCCAGGGCCGCAGTAGATCTGGCCAAGGAGTGGCGGACCGACAAGATCCTTCGGAGGCTGGAAGCCATGCTCATAGCCGCTGACGCCACCCACTGCCTGTTGATCTCCGGTTCTGGCGACGTGATCGAGCCCGAGGACGGAGTGGTGGCCATCGGCTCAGGCGGTCCCTACGCCCTGGCGGCGGCCAAGGCCCTCCTGGCCCACAGCCGGCTCTCCACCGAGGAGATCGCCAGAAACGCCCTGGAGATCGCGGCCTCTATCTGCGTCTTCACGAACAGCGAGATCACCGTCGAAAAACTCGATTGCGAGGAGTGAACCGTGGCAGGACACGAAATGAGACCCCTTACTCCCAAGGAGATAGTGGCCGAGCTCGACAAATATATCATCGGCCAGGATCAGGCGAAGAAATCCGTTGCAATAGCGCTCAGGAACCGCTGGCGCAGGCAACAGCTCCCCGAGGAGCTGAGGGACGAGATAGCGCCCAAGAACATAATCATGATCGGCCCCACGGGTGTGGGCAAGACGGAGATAGCCAGGCGGCTGGCAAGGCTCGCCCGCTCCCCGTTCCTCAAGGTGGAGGCGACCAAGTTCACCGAGGTGGGATACGTGGGGCGCGACGTGGAGTCCATGATCCGCGACCTCACCCACATAGCGGTGGACATGGTGAAGAGTGAGGAGCGGGAAAAAGTGGAGATGAAGGCCAGGCAGCAGGCGGAAGAGCAACTCCTGGACCTCCTCCTGCCAGGCGGCAGCCTCTCCGGCGATCCAGACTCCCACAGCACCACCAGGGAGAGGTTCCGCCAGATGCTCAGAGAAGGGAAACTGGAAGACAGGATAGTGGAGCTGGAGGTCCAGAACCGCCCGCCGGCACCGATGGTGGAGATATTCGCTGCGACCGGCATGGAGGAGCTGCAGTCCAACATGCAGGAGATGCTCTCCAACATATTTCCTGGCCAGGGCCGCAAAAAACGGCGCAAGGTCACGGTTGCAGAGGCAAGGAAGGTCCTGGAACAGGAGGCCGCTGGAAAACTTATAGACATGGACAAGGTCGTGGATAAGGCCATAGCCCGGGTGGAGCAGACCGGGATCATCTTCCTTGACGAGATAGACAAGGTTGCCACCAGGGGAGGAGGCTCCGGCCCGGACGTCTCCAGGGAAGGGGTACAGCGGGACCTTCTTCCAATAGTAGAGGGCACGTCGGTCCACACAAAGTACGGTGTGGTTCGCACTGACCACATCCTGTTCATCGCCAGCGGCGCCTTCCACGTCGCGAAGCCCTCGGATCTCCTGCCCGAGCTCCAAGGGCGCTTTCCCATAAGGGTGGAGCTCGATCCCCTGACCCAGGAGGACTTCGCCCGCATCCTCAAGGAGCCGGAGAATGCGCTGGTCACCCAGTACAAGGCCCTGATGGAGACAGAGGAGATCGAGCTGATCTTCGACGACGAGGCCATCGAGGAGATCGCCAAGATAGCCTACGAGGTCAACGACAAGATGGAGAACATCGGCGCGAGGCGCCTCCACACGGTCATGGAGAAGCTGTTGGAGGAGGTCTCTTACAATGCCCCGGACATAGCTCCCCAAAAGATAATGATCACGGCCCAGTACGTGAGGGACCGTCTCTCCGACATAGTGGAGGACCAGGACCTCAGCAAGTTCATCCTCTAAGGAGCGGCAGATGAAGGAGTTGGCGACCGCCCGGGTGCTCATAGAGGCCCTCCCCTACATCAGGGAGTTCGCGGGCAAGACGGTGGTTATAAAGTACGGTGGCCACGCTATGGTCGATCCAGGCCTCAAGGAGAGGTTCGTGCTCGACATAATCCTGATGCGTTATGTGGGCATCCGCCCCATCGTGATCCACGGGGGCGGCCCCCAAATCAGCAACATCATGGCCCGCATGGGCATAGAGCCCACGTTCGTGGAGGGCCAGCGCGTCACCGACGACGAGACCATGAGCGTGGTGGAGATGGTTTTGGTGGGCACCGTGAACAAGGAGATAGTGGGCCTAATCAACCGCCACGGCGGCAGGGCCGTGGGCCTGTCAGGACGGGACGGCGACCTGATCCAGGCGGAGCGCATGAAGCTCTACAAATACTCCGGCGATGAAAGGCCGCCAGAGATAATAGACATCGGCAGGGTGGGCAAGGTGGCAAAGGTCAATCCAGCGGTACTGGAAGGGCTGGAGCGCGCCGGTTTCATCCCGGTCATCGCCCCGGTGGGCGTAGGGCCCGAGGGAGAGGCGTACAATATCAATGCAGACCTCGTAGCAGGCGCCATTGCAGGTGAACTTCGCGCCGAAAAGCTCATACTCCTCACCGACGTTCCGGGCTTCATGAGGGACGGAGAGCTGGTGGAGTCCCTCACAAGGGAAGAGGTGTTGGAGGCAATAGAGGCCGGCGAGGCCAAGGGTGGAATGATCCCCAAGCTCAAGGCATGTCTCAAGGCCCTGGACCGCGGCGTAAAAAAGGCACACATAGTGGACGGCCGGATGGAGCATGCGATCCTGCTCGAACTGTTCACGGACAAGGGTGTGGGCACCGAGATCACCGGAGGCGCGGCATGAAGGAGTTCGTGGCCAACACCTACGGCCGTTTTCCGGTCACCTTCGTGAAAGGAGAGGGATGCCGCCTCTACGACGACAAGGGCAGAGAGTACCTGGACTTCACCTCTGGTATCGCGGTGTGCAATCTCGGCCACTGCCACCCGTCGGTTGTGGAGGCGGTGAGCGCCCAGGCCGCGCGCCTCATCCATACCTCTAACCTCTTCTGGACGGTCCCGCAGCAGAAACTGGCCCAGGAGATCTGCCGCCACTCCTTCGCGGAAAGGGTTTTCTTCTGCAACTCCGGCGCCGAAGCCGTGGAAGCAGCCATCAAGCTGGCTAGGAGGCGCGGCCACTTCCTCCTGGGTGGGAGCTATGAGATAGTCTGTCTCCAAGGTGCGTTCCACGGCAGGACCCTGGCCGCGCTCTCGGCCACCGGCCAGCCGGTGTACAAGAGGGGATTCGAGCCCCTTCCGGCAGGCTTCACCCACGTGAGGCCCAATGATCTCGAGGCCTTAGAGATGGCAGTTACCTCCCGGACCTGCGCCATACTCCTGGAGCCCATAATGGGCGAAGGAGGAGTGATCCCCCTGGAAGACCGGTTTCTGGAGCTGGCGCGGGAACTCTGCGACCGCCGCAATCTGCTACTCATGTTCGACGAGGTGCAGGTGGGGATGGGAAGGACCGGGAGCCTCTTCGCATACCAGCAGACTCCGGTCACCCCGGACGTCATGTGCCTTGCCAAGGGGCTGGGCGGCGGGATACCCATAGGAGCCTTGGCCGCTTCTGCCGAGGTCATGGAATTCCTGCCTCCAGGGACCCACGCCTCCACCTTCGGGGGTAATCCCGTGGCCTGCGAGGCTGGCAAGGCGGTGTTCCGCGCCCTCATGGAAGAGGGGGTGCTCGACAACGCCAAGGCGGCTGGGGCACATCTCAGGCAAGGGCTGGAGCGCCTTGCGGCCGGCCATTCGGCAGAGATCAGGGAGGTGCGGGGACGCGGCCTGATTCAGGCATTGGAGCTGAAAAGGCCGGCACCAGGGCTGGGAGGCCTGCTCCTGGAGCAGGGGTTGCTGGTGGTATTCGGCCACGACCGGATCATCAGGCTCCTTCCCCCTCTCACGGTCACCGCGGCGGAGATAGACCAAGCCCTGTCCATCCTGGACACCACATTGAAATCGATCAAAAAATAGAAAGGTTCTCGATCATGAACAAGATTAGACACTTCCTTACGGTTTTCGATCTCACTGCCGGTGAGATCGCGGAGGTGCTGAAGCTGGCCCTGGACACAAAAAAGAACGGGCCTGACCGCGGGGCGGCATCGGGCAAGGTGCTGGGCCTGCTCTTCGAAAAGCCCTCCACAAGAACCAGGGTCTCTTTCGAGGCCGCCATGTTCAGCCTCGGCGGCAACGTCACCTTTCTCTCGTCACGCGACCTCCAGTTGAGGCGCGGGGAACCGCTGAAGGACACGGCACGGGTCCTGTCGCGCTACCTCCACTGCCTTGCCGTCAGGACCTTCGGGCAGGAGGTGGTGGAAAAGCTGGCGCGGTGGTCGTCCATACCGGTGATAAACGGCCTGACCGACCAGCACCATCCTTGTCAGGCACTGTCGGACGTCATGACCGTGATGGAGAAGAAGGGAGATGAGCTGGGGCGGCTCAAGATAGCCTGGGTGGGTGATGGAAACAACGTCGCGAACTCCTGGATACAGGCAGCCTCCCGGCTCAGCTTCCGCCTGGTGCTGGCCTGCCCGCCGGGATACGAGCCTGCCGAAGAGATACTCTCCGAGGCGCGGGCTGTGGCATCCGCTCCAATAGAGGTGACCAACGATCCGGTGGAGGCCGTGACCGGCGCCGACGTCGTGAATACCGACGTCTGGGCCAGCATGGGCCAGGAGGACGAGACCGAGCAGCGCAAGGAGGTCTTCATGCCCTACCAGGTGAACGCCGGGCTCATGCGCCATGCCAAGGATGACGCCATAGTCCTCCACTGCCTTCCCGCCCACCGCGGAGAAGAGATCACGGACGAGGTGCTCGAAGGCCCGTGGTCCGTGGTTTGGGACCAGGCGGAGAACAAGATGCACATCCAGCGGGCCCTGGTCCAGTGGCTCTTGAAGAAATCGGATTAGAAATCGCCAACCGCTGACAGGAGAGACCATGAACAGGGAAATCGACAAGATAGTGCTCGCCTACTCCGGTGGGCTCGACACCTCGGTGATACTCAAATGGCTAAAGGAGACGTACGGATGCGAGGTCGTCGCCTACTCCGCCGACATAGGCCAGGACGAGGACTGGAAGGCGGTGGAGGAGAAGGCATGGCAGACCGGGGCCTCTGCAGTGGAGATAAGGGACCTAAAGGAAGAGTTCGTCCGCGACTACGTCTTTCCCATGTTCAGGGCCAATGCGGTCTACGAGGGCGTGTACCTACTGGGCACATCCATAGCCCGTCCCCTCATAGCCAAGGAGCAGGTCAAGGTGGCCGAGGAGCACGGGGCGCAGGCAGTAAGCCACGGCGCCACTGGTAAGGGAAACGACCAGGTGAGGTTCGAACTGACCTACATGGCACTCAATCCCGACCTTATCATCATAGCCCCCTGGAGGGAGTGGGACCTCAACTCAAGAAACAAGCTCATCGAGTTCGCCGAGTGCCACGGCATACCGGTCCCTGTGACCCAGGCGAAGCCCTACAGCATGGATGCCAACATGCTGCACATAAGCTACGAAGGCGGCATCCTGGAGGATCCGTGGGCCGAACCGCCAGAAGATATGTTCGTGTGGACCAAGAGCCCGGAGCAGGCCCCGGACCATCCTACCTACATAGAGATCGAATTCCACGAGGGCGACCCTGTGGCGATCGACGGAGAGCCTCTATCCCCGGCCAGGCTCCTGGCCGCGCTCAACGAGATAGGCGCGGAAAACGGTGTTGGCAGGGTGGATCTGGTGGAAAACAGGTTCGTGGGTATGAAGTCCCGCGGCGTGTACGAGACTCCTGGCGGCACCATCCTCCGCACCGCCCACATGGCCCTGGAATCCATCACCCTCGACAGGGAGGTGATGCACATCAAGGAGGGTCTGGTGCCCAAATACGCCGAGCTGGTCTATTACGGTTTCTGGTTCGCGCCTGAACGGATCATGCTCCAGCGCATGATCGACGAGACCCAGAAGGGTGTGACCGGGAAGGTGAGGCTCAAGATCTACAAGGGTAACTGCACTGTGACCGGAAGGCAGTCACCGTACTCCCTCTACCGCCCCGACTTCGCCACCTTCGAGGAGGACGAGGTGTACGACCAGAAAGACGCCGAGGGCTTCATAAGGCTCCAGGGCCTCAGGCTGAAGATAAGATCTTTGATAGAGAGGAACAGGTAATGGGAATCGACAAACGCCGCAACGTCAGGGTCCCTTTCGAGACCAAGGTAACGGTCACCCCTGAACAGGGAGGTGGGGCCGTCACCTCCACCAAGACCAAGGACATAAGTCTGAAGGGGATATACTGCTACTCTGACGAAACCTTTCCAGAGGGCACCAGGTGCCATATCAGGCTGGGATTGAGCGGCGCGGGCGTGGGGCTCGACATCGAGATGAAGGGCCACGTGGTGAGGAGAGACGCCGAGGGCATGGCCCTCTTTTTCGACGAGATCGACATCGAGAGCTTCTCCCACCTGAAAAACGTCTTATATTACAATACAGGCGATCCCGAACGGATAGACACCGAAATATTGAAGGGGTCAGGAGGGGGGGACGGCCCCTCATCGTCCCGGCCCACAGAGGATTAGAAATGAGTGCGAGATACTACTGTTATGGAAGCGGCGGCCCGTTTACGCCTTTTGCCATTATAGGGGCCTTTCTGGTGCTCGTGGCAACTTTTTTTATCGCACTGCCCCTCTTTCTCGGGGCAGTGGTGGCCTTCGGGGCAGCGGCTGCCTATCTGTCGTGGAGAATCAACAGGGCGATCAAGAAGGCGGAAGAGGAGTTCCTCAAACAGGAGCGGTGCGGTGATGCCCACTGCATTGAGCATACGGAGTACGTCATAGACATCACACCTGACAGGGATGAGTGAACCGGCAGCACGTCGGCTGAGGCCCTGCCTCCCAGGGCCTCAGCTTAGCGACAACCGTTCCCACGAGCTGAGGCTGAGGAGCGCCCTTGAAGAGGAGCTGGGCGAGAGTGTGTCGTTTCCACTCTCCATGCTCCCCCCCCTTGCGCGCGCCCTTCCCGACTCCAACTGGTCGCCGTGGGCCACCGTGGTCCACGATATCTGCGGCTGGAGACTAGCCCATGTCTCCGCCACTGAGCCTGGCCCTCTTCTGGGCCTGGCCGTGGACCTCGGCAGCACCACGGTGGTGTTCTACCTCATCGACCTGGCGGGCGGCCATAGGATGGGAAACCGCTCATACCCCAATCCCCAGCGCGCACACGGCGAAGACATACTCGAGAGGATCCTGTTCGCCAGAAAGGAAGAGGGCCTGCTGACACTCCAGAGAGAGGTGGTGGAACTGTTCAACTCCGCGGCCCAGGAGCTATGCAGTGCCGCGAGCGCGGCTCCTGAAGACATCCACTACGTCACTGTGGCCGGCAATACCACCATGATCCACTTCCTCCTGGGCCTGGCCCCTTCCCACATATGCCGGGAGCCCTACCTTCCCGTGGCCAACAGGATAGAGCCCTTCAAGCCGGGAGAGATCGGGCTAAACATAAACCCGGAGGGTTGCGTCTACTGCTTCCCCAACGTCGGCAGCTACTTCGGCGGCGATCTGTTGGCTGGCATCATCGCCTCAGGGATGCACAAGAGCGACGAGATCTCCATGCTGATAGACGTGGGCACCAACGCAGAGGTGATCCTCGGAAACAAAGACTGGATGGTTGCTTGTGCAGGCGCTGCCGGCCCTGCCCTCGAGGGCGGCATACTCGCCTGCGGCATGCGGGCGCAACCCGGGGCCATAGAGCGGGTGGAAATCGATTCTGCAACCAGAGAAGTGACCTACCGCACTATAGGAGGAGAAGCGCCCAAGGGTCTGTGCGGCTCCGGCATCATCGACCTCCTTGCAGCCATGTTCGCCGCCGGGATAGTGGACCCCACAGGGAAACTCCAGCCCAGCGCAGCCCACGGCCGGATAGTGGAGATCAACGGGACGCCTGCCTACATTGTCGCACCTGCCGAGGAGACGGCCCACGGCGAGCCAGTCTACATCACCCAGAGCGACATAAAGAACCTCATCCGCTCCAAGGGAGCCATGTACACCATTCTCAACGTGGTCATCCAGAGCGTGGGCATCTCCTTCGAGGATATCGACCACTTCTATGTGGCTGGCGCCTTCGGCAACTACATTGATCCCCAAAAGGCCATCACCATAGGGATGCTACCTGACATGCCGCTGGAGCGGTTCAAGGGGCTGGGGAATGCTGCTGGGGAAGGCGCATGCTCGGCCCTGCTTGACCGCCAGGTGTTCAGCGAGGTGGAAGAGGTATGCTCCAGGATAACCTACCTCGAGATGAACGTACGCGGCGACTTCATGAATCAACTCACCGCGGCCCTGTTTCTTCCACACACTGATCTCAGCCGCTTTCCCACGGTCCGCAGGCAGCTTGCCCATCTCTTCTGAAGCCGCAGTGCTACGTTCCTATCATCAGGCCTCATCCCCCTACCCAATCACGCAACCGGCTTATCGAGACGCCAAGCCCTGGAAGCGCCAGAAAAAACTGCCCCATCTACCGCCCATCCTTCGGCCTCTAACGCCTTGACCAAAGCGCGTTTTCGGATAATTTATAGACATGCGGAGGGTACTCCCTCTATGAATCGAGAGGGCTTATAACACCAAGGGTGGCCCCTGTAGCAAGGTGGGTATAGATCATGGTCGTCTCAAGCCTTGCATGCCCAAGCAACTTTTGGATAGTACGTATATCATACCCATTCTCTAAAAGATGGGTTGCAAAGCTGTGCCGCAACGAGTGGACCGTTCCATTCTTGGCAATGCCAGCAGCCTTCACGGCCTTTTTGAAGTGGCGCTGGAGGGTGGAGGCATGAACATGGTGCCTTCGCAATCGAGTAGTGCGCGGATCCACGGCTGGATTGGGCGCCGGGAAAAGCCAGAACCAGCCCCATTCCTTGGCGGCATTGGGATACTTCCTCTCAATGGCTCCGGGCAGCCACACACCATCCATGCCGGCAGCCCTGTCTTGCTCATAGAGCTTCTTGATATCTTCCATGTGGAACTCCAGGGGGAGTATGAGAGACTCCGGCAGGACCGTGATCCTGTCTTTGTCTCCCTTTCCAGCCCGGACCGTAATCCTCTTGTTGTCGAAATCGATATCCTTGATCCGCAAACGGAGACACTCCTGGAGCCTAAGGCCGGCACCATATATCAACTTTGCCATTAAGAGAGGAGTTCCGCGCATGTGGCCAAATATCCGTTCGACCTCATCCCGAGTAAAGACAACGGGAAGACGGCGTTTGGGCTTGGCGCGGACGGTATCCGCCACGTCATCAAGATCACCCTTTTCCAAGACATGCCGAAAGAGGAAAAGAAGGGCATGAAAGGCTTGGTTTTGAGTCGATTGAGCGACCTTGCGATCTACCGCAAGATGCGAGAGGAAACGCCTCACATCAGAGGCGGAAATATTATCCGGTCCAATACCAACCCATTCCGCAAACTCCTCTATCCACCCCAGATAGCTGCGCTCAGTACGATAAGAGCGGTGGCGGAGCCGGAGAGCCTCGCGCATGCG